>CAUZWB010000393.1:0-3007 GCA_963583525.1 Verrucomicrobiia bacterium
AAACGGGGCCAAGCGTTTCGGGAATGGGCGCGCCTTCGAGGGCGGGCAAGCCAGCGGCGGCGGCTACGCCGAGGCCATTGAAGGGGATGTTCCAAACGAGTTTTCCCCAGAGGCCTTGTTCAAGATTTTCGGCTACCGTGCAAGGCACGCCGGATTCCTTGAAGAGTGCGGCGAAGGCGCGGGTGCGTTTTTGGGGTGGGCGAGTGTATTCACCCATGATGATTTTGCCGAAGGCGAGGTGTTGGATAACGCCGGGAACAGAGCGGTTGAGGCAAACGAAGCAGAGCCCGCCGAGAATTTTTTCCGCGCCAAAGAGTTCGGCGAGCTGCTCGCAATTGCCGAGGCCATTTTGCAGGCAAAGAATAGCGGTATGTTTCCCCACGAGTGGGGTGATGAGTTTTTGGTAGTGTTCGTTGGCGGTGGTCTTGAGCGCGACGAGCACGAGATCGCACGGGCCGATGGCTTCGGGCGAATCGTGCGCGTGCGGGTACACGGTGAAATCGCCGTCGGGACTTTGAATGCGAAGGCCGTTGGATTTAACCGCCTCGTAATCACCGCGCAGCAAAAAGTGTACGTCCTCGCCCGTGCGACAGAGTTTGCCGCCGTAAAAGCCGCCCACCGCGCCCGCACCGATGACCCCAATTTTCATTCCAAAAATCTCTGGAATTTCCCCAACAAAAAAGGCGCCCCCTTGGGAGCGCCTTGTTGGGAAAGGAGCTGGTTAGCCGAGGATTTCCTCTTTAGCCGCCTTGAGGAAGGTGAACTTCAGCTTTGTTTTGGCTTCCACGTTGATGGTCTCGCCTTTTCTTGGGCCGAAAGCCATCACCATAGTGCGGGCTTTAGTTTGCCGGACAGACACTTTGCCGATGCCGGGGATGACAAAGCCATCAGCGGCATTGGCATATGCCAAGCTGGCTATTGCGTCCATCGCCGCCTTGGCTTGGACTTTCGAGATATCGGCCGCTTCTGCGACGGCTGCAATTGTTGCGGTTTTAGTAATTTTCGCCATATGTATTTCTCCTTGTGTTAAGTTGTTGCCGCGTTGTTGTCGCGCTGCGAACTGCGGGGAGTAAAAGGATACGGAGCGCCATTCCGCAAGGGAAAAACAACGTTGAGGCCGAAAAGATATTCGCAATTACCCCTGTTTTTTAAGCACAAGCTTGACTTGACAGCCCGTTTCAACACCATCGGCCCCCATCTGCGCCCGTGAAAAACACCCCAAAAACCGTCACTCTCGGCCTGCTACAACACGCTTGCGGCACCGATCCGGAGGCCAATCTGGCCACCACGTTGGAGGCCGCCCGCGCCGCAGCCCGCAATGGCGCGCAGATCATTTGCACGCAGGAACTCTTCGGCACGCAGTACTTTTGCCAGAGCGAAAACCACAGTAATTACGGGCTCGCAGAGCATATTCCGGGGCCAACCACCGAGGCATTCCAAACGCTTGCGCGCGAGGAAAAAGTGGTGGTCATCGCTTCGCTTTTCGAGCAACGCGCGCCGGGGCTTTTCCACAACACCGCCGCCATCATCGATGCGGACGGCGCATTGCTCGGCACGTATCGAAAAATGCACATTCCGGACGACCCCCTCTATTATGAGAAATTTTACTTCACGCCCGGCGATCAAGGCTTTCGCGCTTGGGAAACAGCGTTTGGCAAAATCGGCGTGCTGATTTGCTGGGATCAATGGTATCCCGAAGCCGCCCGACTCACGGCATTGGCGGGCGCGGAAATCATCCTAATCCCCACCGCAATCGGCTGGCATCCCGCCGAGAAAGCCGCCGAGGGTGCCGCCCAGCACGACGCGTGGCAAACCATCCAGCGTAGCCACGCCATCGCCAATGGGTGTTTTGTGGCGGCAGTGAATCGCATCGGGCATGAAGCTCCCGCCGGCGGGGCGGGCCTTGAGTTTTGGGGCCAAAGCTTCGTAACCGCGCCCAGTGGCAAAGTCATCGCTCAAGCCGCCGCTGATGAACCCGAAACGCTGCTCGTACAGGCGGATCTCGCGCAAGTACACGAAGCACGCACGCACTGGCCTTTCCTGCGTGATCGCCGCGTTGACGCTTACGGTGGCCTCACCGAACGCTTTCTGGATTGATGAACTACCGCGGTCGAATCGCCCCCACGCCCACCGGTTATTTACACCTTGGCCACGCGCGCACATTTTGGGTGGCGCAGGAGCGTGCGCGCCAACACAACGGCACCCTGCTCTACCGCAACGAAGACCTCGACCCCGCGCGCTGCAAACCAGAATTTCGCGCCACCACTTTGGAAGACCTCCGCTGGCTCGGCCTCGAATGGGAAGGCGAACCCATCGACCAATCCGAACGGATGCCCGAATACCGGGCCGCCTTTGAACAACTCTGCACCGACGGCCATCTGTTCCCGTGCGCCTGTTCGCGCAAAGACATCCGCGAAGCCACCACCGCCCCCCACAGCGAAGACGGCGACCCCATATACCCCGGCACTTGCCGAACGACTGAACCCTCAACCCTTAACCCTCAACCCTCAACCGAATTCAACTGGCGCTTCCGTGTGCCCGAAGGCGAGCCCATCGAATTCACCGACGCCCATTTCGGCCCGCAGCGATTCATCGCCGGAAGAGATTTTGGCGACTTCCCCGTTTGGCAAAAAAACGGATTGCCCGCGTACCAACTCGCCGTGGTGGTGGATGACGCCGCAATGGAAATAACCGAGGTGGTGCGCGGCGCGGATTTGCTGGTCTCCACCGCGCGGCAGCTTTTACTGTACCGCGCGCTGGGCCTTACGCCGCCGGAGTTTTACCATTGCGAATTGACGTGCGACGAACACGGCGAACGCCTCGCCAAACGCAATGATGCGCTCAGCTTGCGCGAATTAAGAGCCAAAGGAAACACGCCGGAAACGTTGCGGGCACGTTGGGAATAATGACTACTCCTCGTTGACCAATGCATGACCGGGGATCGTGCAATTTGGCGGATTGGTGAGGCCGGTAACAATGTACTTCCCCTCGGACGGACACACGAGTG
>CAUZWB010000394.1:0-3002 GCA_963583525.1 Verrucomicrobiia bacterium
TCCAAATCATGGCCCAAAAATTGAAACTGCCCGAGGTGAAAGCGCAGGACATCCAATCCGGCTACCTTTCCATCCGGCCAGAAGATTTGAAGCTCAGTTTTTCAGTCGTCACCCTGCGCGCCGGTGACGCCACTGAGAAAGCCTTTCGCGAAACGCTTCTCAACAGCGAGGATGACCTCAAGGAACTGGAACATGAACCGATGGCCTTCCCCGTTTTCGGCCGCGGCCGCGCGCTGAACGCGCTCGTCGGCAAAGGTATCAACGCCGACATGATCGACGAAGCCAGCGCCTTCCTCTCAGGCCCCTGCTCCTGCCAAGTGAAACGCCAAAACCCCGGCTTCGATTTACTGACCTCCGTCGATTGGGATCAACTTTTAGAAAACCAAATCCGCGCCTACGACGACCGCGCCCAAGCCAACATCTCCGTGGAAACCCAACCCACCGAAGCCGAAACCAGCCAGCCCAACGAGCCCGCTGAAGCCGGCAACACTCCCGCAACCAACCCCAATTCTCCCACTACCGAGACCACTGCTCCAACGCGAACATTGTTCGCATGGCTTCCTCTCATTGGTCTACCTATCCTTCTTGTGGGTGGGTTAATTGTTTTCTTTGGTCGTCAATCAGACAACTAGCCAAAACTTTCCTCAGTGCCATTCTAACCTCGCTTGGAGGTTTATAGCTCCACTCGAGCCCCGTCCTGTTTGCTGGATTCGATGCAGGCCATCGTGACTTGTTGAGTTTTTAATACGATGTCGCCCCATGTTTTATCTGGTGTGTCATTGAGAACAAGCTCGCCGAAGTTTCGGAAGAGGCCGGTTTCTTGTGAGGTGGGATGGCTGCCGCCGTATTCGGGGACGGATACCACGCGGTCGTGGCGTTCCATATTGAAATCGCAGACGTGTTGGTTGCTCTCGGTATTGCTCACCGTGTAGCTCACTTCGCTGCCATAGAAGGGCACCACGAAATCATCTAGGCGCACTGTGCCGTCGGTGCCGCAGATGTGCGCCCATTGTTGGTTGGCGGTGAGGAAGGAGCAGTAAAAACTCGCGGTCACGTCGTTGTCGAAAAACAATTCACCGGAAAATTCCATGGGCACTTTGTCCGGGCTATCACTGCGCGCGGCGCCGCGGAGCATTCGGCCACTCACGGCTTTTGGCATCGCGTAATCCATCACCCACAGGTTGAATCGGATGTTGTACCAACCGAGATCGCCAAGGCAGCCGAGCGGTTCAAGCTCGCTGTGCATCCGAATATTGCCTTCACGAAAATCTTCGCCGCCATTAAAGCTGAACGCCGAATGGACACGGCGTAATTCGCCAAGGCTGCCGTCGGTCAAAGTTTTGCGCAACGCATCCAGTCGTGCGCTGTGCATAAACATCACGCCATCCATAAACTGCACACCCGCCTCATCACACGCAGCGAGGATTTCCTCCACCTCCGCCACATTGATGCCGCAGGGTTTTTCGCACACCACATGCTTGCCCGCCCGCGCGGCCTTGATGACCCACTCCGCGCGCACGCCTGTTGGCAGCGGGATGTAAACCGCATCAATATCATCGCGCGCCAGCAGCGCATCATAACCCTCCACCGCCTCCGGCTTTTCCGCAAAGGGCACGTGCGCCGAGCACTCATCAATCCACGCCTGTGCCTTGGCCCGCTCGCGACTGGCCACCGCCACGATTTCGCCATTGCCCGACAGCGCAACGGATTGCCAATTCTTCATCCCTATCCAAGCAGCGCTCAGAAACCCCCAACGACATTTTTTTTCACTCATCATTTTAGTAATCGGTCGCCGACTTTCACCGAGCGCAATTCGTTTTGCAAGGACATTGGCGCTTCGACGGCTTGCCATTTTGCCCGCGATAGGCACAATTCGAGGAGCTTATCCAAGACATGAAAAAACTCATTCCATTCCTGATGACCGCGCTGGCTTTGCCGGCGTTGGGTGCGAACTATACTGTGGTGCCGAACTGGGCGAACGTGCCCACAGGCGAACAACAAATTGGCAGCATGCATGGCGATGTGGCGGTCAGCTCGAAGGGCGAGGTCTACGTGAGTGTACAGGGCGGGGCGAAGGCGGGCATTCAGGTTTATTCCGCCCAGGGAAAATATCTGCGCAATGTGCCCAAGGCGCCGAAGGATTTTCACGGGTTCGTCATCAAAAAACTGGCCGGCGGCGAGCACATTTACGGTGCGCGCCTGGGCGGGCAAAATATTTTGAAGCTCACGCTCGATGGCAAGGTGAAGCTCGACATCCCCGGCTCAGTCATCCCGGCTAAACTTAAAAACGGCAACCGCTTGCGCCTCACGGCGATGGACGTGGCGCCCAACGGTGATCTTTTTGTGGTCGATGGATATTCGTCGGACAGGATTCATCATTTTGATAAAGCCGGAAAATACCTCAAGAGCTTCGGTGGCAAAAAAGAGTTTGGCACCAAGACGTTGCATAAAATCTGCATCGACACGCGCTACAAACCCGCGCGCATTCTCGGCGCGGACCGCGAAGGACTGCGGCTCATTCACATTTCGCTCGAAGGTAAATTCATCGGCGTGTATGCGAAGGACGTGCTGCGCCCCGCCGCCGTAGCCGTGCATGGCGACCTCGCCGTGACCGGTGAAATCAAAGGCCGCGCCACGCTCTACGACAAGGCCGGCAAAGTGGTCGCCCAACTCGGACACAACACCGCCCCCGGCGAAACCGCCACCAACAAATTGGCCCCCGCCAAATGGCGTGCCGGCATTTTCTCCGCCCCACACGGAGTCGCCTTCAACGCCGCCGGCGATCTCTTCGTCGCCGAGTACACCGTGTTCGGCCGCATTCACCGTTATAATTTAAAACGCTAATGCGGCGAAAAATTGGATTGTCGAATAGCGTTTGAGTGGTATCGTCAGATTGACATGCGACAGTGGCTTATCATTTTGGCAGGGGTAGTGATGGCATCGATGAGTCGTGCCGCACCGGTCACTGAATTGCCGTGGTCGTTCAAGCCGCTTGCCGTCCA
>CAUZWB010000395.1:0-2995 GCA_963583525.1 Verrucomicrobiia bacterium
GCGGGAGATGTAATAAATAAATCCGCTGCCGCGCGCGGTGATGGTGGCCACACGATCCTCGGGAGTGGTGGGGGCGACGAGCCAAATGCTACAAATATCGGCTTCGCGCATGAGAGTTTCGTATGTGTCGGCCTCTTCGGGCGGGAGATCCAGCGCGAGAATTCCGTCTACGCCTGCTTTGGCAGCGGCGGTGATAAATTCAGTCAAACCGCGCCGGTGGATGAGGTTGTAGTATATATAGAGGACGATTGGAATTTGTGAGTGTTTGCGGATGGCGGCGATGGTTTCGAGCAACTTGGTAGGCGTGGTGCCGCTGGCAAGGCCACGCTGGGCGGCAAGTTGGTTGACGAGCCCATCGGCAAGCGGATCGCTAAAGGGGACGCCCAGTTCGAGGACGTCCACGCCCGCGGCATCGAGTGCCACGGCGAGTTTTTCCGTGGCAGCAAGATTAGGATCGCCTGCGCCGATATAGGCTACGAAGCCTTTTTGGCCTGCGGCACGCAGATCAGCAAAGCGCTGGTTGATTCGATTCATCCGCGCGGGAGCCTATCAACTCGCGTGGACTGAAGCGAGCCGAAGCCCTTCCAGTGTCAGCAGGGGGCGCACTGCGTTAATCTCTGGACACTGACGCGCGATAATTTTCGAAGCGCCGCCGGTGGCGATTACGGGAAGTTTGCGAACTTTTAATTCGCGCCGTAATTCGCCAATCAGTCCGTTGATGAGTCCGCGATAGCCGTGGACAGCGCCAATGCGCATGGCTTGTTCGGTGGATTTTCCGATGGCGGTGTTTGCATCGCGGATTTCAATCCGCGGCAGCAGTGCGGTTTTTTCGTGCAAATAATCGGTCATGGCCGAAAGCCCCGGGGCGATGATGCCGCCGATGTACCGGCCTTGCGCATCGACGATATCGAAAGTTACCGCAGTGCCGAAATCAATTATGACCACGGGCGCGCCAAAGTATTCGATCCCCGCACGCGCGTTGGCCAGGCGATCGGGGCCGATGGTGGACGGTTTTGGGTAATCAGTTTCTAGCCCGCAATTGCGATGGGTGATGACATCTGTTTTCAATCCCAGCTCGCGCAACACTGTACGTGCCGCGCGCGTGGCTGCGGGTACAACACTGCATAAGGTCGTTGTCGATACGGCGTGTTTTCCAATAAACTGTTGCAGCCATTTTTTCGCACGAATCCCTTGCCAATCTTTCGTTGGGAAAATGTCGTGCGGCGTAATGCGTTTACCGCGCGCGATTCCGGCGTGGGTGTGGGTGTTGCCAATGTCGAGCAGTAGAATCATTGTGTTATTTAGCGAGTGTAACTTCGCCGCCGATGATGCGCTCAATGCGGCCGTGCTCGGTGCGAATTAATAGTGCGCCGTTTTCGTCCAGCGCCTCGGCGCGTCCGCGCACGCGACGGGTGCCCATATTGATGGTGGCCAGCTTGCCGAGGGTGGTGCAGTGGTTGGCCCATTCCTCCGCTACAGCGGTGAAATCACCGGCGAGAATGCGTGCATATTCGCGGTCTAGCTCGCGCAGCACCACTTCGGCGAGATCCGCGCGTGAAATTGGTTTGCCGGTGGCCAGTTTGAGTGAGGTGGCAATGTCTCTCAGGTCAGCGGGGAATTCGCTGGCGGTTTGGTTGACGTCAATGCCGATGCCAAGGATGACCGATCGCACGTGCTCAAGTTCGGCGCTCATTTCGGTGAGAATGCCGGCGACTTTTTTGCCGTTTATCAAAAGGTCGTTGGGCCATTTGATTTCCGGCGTAATCCCGGTGGTGGATTGGATGGCTCTCACGAGTGCATTGGCTGATGCTGCGGTGAGTTGGGTGCATTCGCTGGGGGCAAGGTTGGGGCGAAGCAAGATTGAAAACCACAAGCCGCGCCCGGTGGGCGAGGACCATCGGCGGCCCATTCGGCCACGTCCGGCGGATTGGCTTTCGGCGAAAACCACAAGTCCTTCAGGATGGTTTTCCAGCGCGGCTTGGCTTACTTGGTCGTTAGTGGAGGTGGTTTGGGAAAGCACGTGAATGGCGTTGCCGATAATTTGCCCTTTCACGTGGCGTGATTGAAGATCTACTGCGAGGAGTGCGTCGGGCGCGGATACGAGCTGATAACCGCGATGCGGACTGGCGATGATTTCAAAGCCAGCTTCGCGCAGGGACTCAATGTGCGACCACACCGCGGCGCGCGTGACGCCGAGCTGTTGGCAGAGATCCGTGCCGGCTACACCTTCGGGATGAGCGCGTAGGGCGGCGAGTAGTTGTGCGGCAGAAGTCATTGCGTTGGGGTGAAGTCCATAGCGATATCGACCGCCACAGCAGAATGCGTGAGCGCGCCGACCGAGATGTAATTGACGCCGGTTTCGGCAACAGTGCGAATGTTGTCGAGCGTGATGCCGCCACTGGCCTCAATTTGGCTTCGGCCATCGATGAGAGCCACGGCTTCGCGGAGCATGTTTGGCGACATGTTGTCGAGCAGGATGATGTCCGCACCGGCCTTGGCAGCGGTGTCGGCTTGCTCGAGGGTGTCGGCCTCGACCTCCACTTTTAAATCCGGCGCGGCTTCATGTGCGCGCGCTACGGCATCGGCCACCGGATCGGGGCCGGGGAGGGCGGCGAGGTGGTTGTCTTTAATCATAATGAGATCATCAAGCCCGCGCCGGTGATTGCGCGCGCCGCCGCATTGCACTGCGTATTTTTCAAACGCGCGCCAGCCGGGCGTGGTTTTGCGAGTGTCAAGAATCAGAACGCCCGTGCCGCGCACGGCCTCCACATAACGCGCCGCTTGCGTGGCGATGCCGGAAAGGCGTTGGAGGTAATTCAGCGCGGTTCGTTCGGCGGTGAGCAGCGCGCGACACGGCGCGTTAATTTCGAGAATCGTATCACCGAGTTTAAGGTCATTGCCGTCCTCGATGGGAGCGTTGAAAATTGTATCGGCCGAAAGTTGAGTGAATGCTGCTTTCGCGAGTGTAAGCCCACATAGAATGAGGGGTTCGCGT
>CAUZWB010000396.1:0-2992 GCA_963583525.1 Verrucomicrobiia bacterium
AACGTGCGCAGAGTATGATTCATTTCGCGGGCTGGGGGTTGTGCCACACGTGGCCGTCCTGCGCGAGGAGATCCTCGGCGGCCACCGGGCCCCATGTGCCGGCCGCATAAAATTCGCGGTTGCTCAACGGCTCACCACCCCAGCCGGAGCGGATGGCGTCCACGAATTGCCATGCGGTTTCCACTTCATCGCGCCGGATAAACAGCGTGGCATCGCCCGCCATCGCCTCGAGCAGCAGGCGCTCGTAGGCTTCGGGCGTGTACGCACCAAATTCCGCATCGTACCCAAAGTGCATCCGCACCGGACGCGTGGCGATGGTGGTGCCGGGGACTTTTCCGTTGAAGCGCAGCGAAATTCCCTCGTCGGGTTGCAGCCGAAGGGTGAGCGCGTTACGATCCAGATCGAGATCGCCCTGCGCGGCAAAAAGCACGCTGGGCGTAGGGCGAAATTGCACGCGCACTTCGCTCGCTCGCAACGGAAGGTTTTTTCCCGTGCGCAGATAAAACGGCACGCCGCTCCAGCGCCAGTTGTCGATGAACAGCTTGAGCGCGACGTAGGTCTCCACGTTGCTCTCGGCGTCCACACGTTCCTCCTGCCGATAGCCCGCGCGGTTATCGCCATTCACCGTGCCGGCAAAATACTGGCCACGGACCACTTGCTGCGCCACAGATTCGGGCGTCATGGGGCGGATGGATTTGAGCGCCTTCACTTTTTCATTCCGGATATCCTCGGCGGCCAGCGAAGGGGGCGGCTCCATGGCAACGAGCGACAGAATTTGCAGGAGATGATTTTGCATCATATCGCGCATGGTGCCTGCTTCCTCAAAATAGCCGCCGCGACTGCCCACGCCGATGTCTTCGCTCACGGTGATTTGCACGTGCTCAATGGCCTCGCGATGCCACAGCTGCTCGAAGATGGCGTTGGAGAAACGAAACATCATAATGTTCTGCACCGTTTCCTTGCCGAGATAATGATCGATGCGAAGGATCTGCCGCTCGCGCGCGTGCTTCACCAGTTGGGCGTTGAGTTCGCGGGCGGATTGCAGATCGTGCCCGAAGGGTTTCTCCACCACCACGCGCTGCCAAAATTCGTCGCCCTCTTCCCACCGCTGCAGCAACTTTGCATCATGCAAATGATCCACCACACCGCCAAAGAAACTCGGCGAGATGGCGAGATAAAAAACCAGATTGTTGGCGAGCCGTTCATCTTCGAAATCCGCCAACCGTTTACCAAGGCTTGCGTAGGCCTTGGCGTCGGTGAGATCACCGCGATGGTAAAAGAGATTTTCCGCGAAGGCTTCCCATTGCTTTGAATCTACATTCGGCGACCGCGAGAAGCGCTCGATGCCCGCCTTCATTTCCTCGCGCCAACTGGCATCAGTCTTTTCGCGGCGCGCAAAACCCACCACGCGAAAGGGCTCGGGCATCTGCCCGTCTTTATAAAGATGGAATAACGCCGGGATCAGCTTGCGCACGGTGAGATCGCCACTCGCGCCAAAAATCACAATCGTGCACGGCTCATCCGCCTTGCGCCCTTCATCCAGCCGCGAAAGGCCGGAAATTACAGCTTTTTCCATGTGCGCGGCAGCATACGGGGCGAATGACGGACAAACAATACCTGAGCCTATTTGAATCTATTCCCTGCGTGAAAACACCCCATGTTGCGTGAGAATCACACCTGAAAACGGCCAATCACTGTGAATAAACCAGTAAACACTTAAAAAAATCAGAATATCAGGGCATTCATTTTGCGGCATGAAATCTGCTTGAGAACTCGCAACTGACTATCAAGTCACAACCCAAAACTAACGAAAAACCCAAGATCATGAACAAAACCCCAAAAATTCAGAGCGGTTTCACGCTGATCGAGCTGTTGGTAGTGATTGCCATTATCGGCATCCTCGCCTCCATGCTGCTCCCCGTGCTGGCCAAAGCCAAAGCCAAAGCTAATCAAGTGAAAAGCGCCAACAACATCAAGCAAGTTCGCATGGGCATCAAGCTGTGGTGTGACAACGATTTTGAAGGTGCCAACCCCAACTATCGCGGCCAAGGCGACTGGAATAAAAATTTCTGGTACCACAAGGCGATTAAGTACAATGGATATGATGCCAGCGTGATGCACAGCCCAGCCACTCAACTCAACAAGCGCAGTTGGTGGGGCAACGCCACCAAAAGCTGGTGCGCGTGGAACAATGATCCAAAAATCAACAACGGCCAACGTGTTTCCGGCAGCTACGCCTACAACGCCTGGCAACACCCCGACGTCTGGAACACAAACCACGCCCAGTGGAATTGGCTGTATCAAGACGATTCCGAGGGCCAACCCGATATGGCACCGCTTTTGGCAGACTCCATTTGGGTAGACACTTGGCCCCGTGAGACCGACCCCATTCCCACGACTTGGAAAGGTAGCAATGGTGGGATGCAACGCGTGTGCGTGGATCGCCATAATGGCCGCAGCCTCGTTTCCTTTAATGACGGGCACACCGAAGCCGTAGAACTGCGAAACCTTTGGACCCTGCATTGGCACAAAGATTGGAAAACCCCCACAACTCTTCCCGACCCCAAAATAATGAATTAGAGTTGTTGCATTGAACCAGGAAACATGTGATCAATCGGTCGCCTTATGAAACTTAAACAACTGATTAAACAAGCCACCTGCATGGCCGCCTTGTGCGCCTTCATGGTGGGTTGCGGCGGTGACGCCGATGAAGAGGATCCCATGGCTAACGAAGACCCGCCTACCCCGGGTGAAGGCCCCGATGGAGCCAGCGGCGGCGGAGAAGGCGGCGGCACAGGCACGGAAGGCAACTAGCCCAACTTCACAAATTACACAACCGCCCGTACTCCGGGCGGTTTTTTTGTGCCCGCAAATAAACTAGTGCTGATAAATCGGAAGGAAATGATACTTCACCGAAAGGCTCAACATCGCCAAGCTGGTGCAGTACACCCGACCCGCGCCACCCTCCATCCCGTTGTTGCCGGACCACGAA
>CAUZWB010000397.1:0-2941 GCA_963583525.1 Verrucomicrobiia bacterium
GGGCTGAAAAACATCGCTTCACTTACAGACTCGAAATCGCAAACCCACAACAAAAATGATAGCTCGAATCTGCAACACTTTTAACAAACGCCATCTGATTGTAATCTTGTTGGGCTACACGGCTTATCTCGTTTACAGCTTCAATCAGTCGCCAGATAAGCCCAAGCCGCCTGCGAAACAACCCCACCAGAACGCAGCTGCGCAGACGCCCAAGCCGCCGACTGCGATTGGGCATCCATCGCTCATGAGCCCGCACGCCAGGCCGATTGCGCTGCAAGGCGGTCGCGTGTTTGTCGTGAACACGCCTTCGGATACGGTGGACGTGATCGACGTCAAGGCGCGGAAGATTGTGGCCCGCATTGATGTGGGTATCGATCCGGTGAGCCTCGCGGTGCGGCCGGATGGCAAGGAGGTTTGGGTCGCGAATCATGTTTCCGATTCGGTCAGCGTCATCGACACCGATCCCGCGAGCCCAACGCACTTGCACGTCATCGCAACTGTGCAGGACTTCAATCCTCAAACCAAGGCAACGCGGTTCGACGAGCCGGCGGGCATCGCCTTTGCCGGCAACGAAAAGGCGTACGTCGCGCTGTCGTCGGAAAATAAAATCGCCGTCGTCAACGTCGCCACGCGCAAGATCACCAAGCGCCTCACCATCACCGCGCAAGATCCGCGGGCCATTGTCGTTCGCGGCAGCAAGCTTTACGTCATCCCGTTTGAATCCAACAACAAGACACAGCTTTCCGGCGGCTATAAAATTGACGGCGATTTGGTCACGTTCAACGCCCACGAACATTCCATCGCCAACAACAACGTCCTGTCGCTTGGACACAAGACGGACATCGTGAAACACCCGCGCGTGCCGGACCGCGACCTTTATATTTTTGACACCAAAACCGATCGCCTCATCAAAACCGTGAACACGCTCGGCACGCTGCTCTACGGCCTCGCGGTGGATTCCAAGGGCCGCGTCTTTATCGCCCAAACCGATGCCCGCAACGAAGTCAACGGCCGGGCCGGCACCAAGAAACACGGCTTGAAGGAATTGCAAAACCGCGCGTTCCTCAACCAAATCACCCGCGTTGAGTTTGATGGCAACAACGCGCGGAAACCCGAATTCATCGAACTCGAACCGCTACCGCCGAGCCATCCAAAACAAGGCGAAGCACTCGCCACGCCATTTGCCATTCAAGTTAGCGCGGACGACTCCACACTGTTTGTCACCGCCGCCGGCTCGGACAAGCTCTTGACCGTCGATGCCGCCACCGGAAAAATCCTCGGCCGCACAGACGTCGGCGCTGTCCCGCGGGGCATCGCATTGGGCGACGGAACAGCGTGGGTGTTCAATGCCGTGGCCAACACCGTTTCGCTGGTCGATGTATCCAATCCCGCGAAGCTCGAGGTGCAGTCGACCATCACACTGCACGACCCAACACACGCCGACTTCAAACGCGGGCGCATTGCGTTTAACACCGCTGCCGCGTCCACCACTTCTACTTTTTCCTGCGCCAGTTGTCATCCCGATGGACACACGGATCAGTTGCTCTGGGTTTTGAAAACGCCGATTGTGACCCGTGGCACGCAAATCATGCCGCGCTCCACCATGCCCGTGCGCGGCCTGCGCGACACCGCGCCCTTCCATTGGGACGGCATCCCCGGCGATCCCTACGGCGGCAACAACAGCGCCAACATTTTCAAGCGCGTGAAACCAAACAGCCGCGCCGATGTGCCCGAAAGCACGACGCGGCATTTGATTGATGGTGGTCTCGCCACGACGATGGCGATGGATGGCGACACCACAAAAAATGACGAAGGCAAAGCTGGTTTGTTGTCGAAGGGCGAACGTGATGACATGGCGAAGTTTTTGCTCAATGTAACTTACCCTCCCGCGCAACGCCGATCGTTTGACAACGAATTGTCCGAGCGCGCACGGGAAGGCTTCGAGCTGTTTCATATCAAGGGCAACTTGGAGGGGAAGCCCAAGCCGAATGTCTGCGGCGACTGCCATCGCATGCCCTTCCTCGTGAGCAGCAACACGCCCGGCACCGGCATGGACGCCCCCACTTGGCGTGGCGCGTATGACCGCTTTCTGATTCTGCCGCAGGGACGGCTGAATATAATCGACTTTGATTTCTATCGCCGCATCACCGCCGAGGGCATTCCCGAACGCAAAATGTGGCGGCTTTCCTGGCGCGGGCTGAAGCGTTTCGATCCTGTTTGGGATATGGTCCTCGAAGGCAGCACTGGATTTTCTGGCTCCTTTGCGCGTCAAGTCACGCTGAACAAATCCACCGCCAATGAAAAATTAACTGGCGAGTTGCTCGATGCCTTGGAAGCCTCCGCCACCGAAGGCGGCGTCGTGCTTCAAGTGGAAGGCGCGTTCATCGAAAACACAAAGGCAACGCCCGTGACATTCCAATTCAATGGCACCTACGTCCAAACCGATGGGAACCGCAAGTCATTCACCCGCAAGCAACTCGCTTCACTCGCGGCCGAGGGAAAATTCATCGGCACCTTCACCGGCCGTCACGGCGCGAACGCCGATTACGATCACCCGCAACCGGCACTTTGGACGCTCGGCCCCATCCACAGCCAACGCGGCCGCCAAAAATTTCCAACGCTCGGCGGGGCCAACAAAACAATGACCCTCAGCGGCCGCCACATCCGCGAAGGCGCGAGCCTCATCGTCAACGGCAGGAAGGCCGCCGGAACCATCAAGATCGAGAAAAAGGATCGCGTCGTGATCACGCTCGAGACATTGCCTGAAATCGGCATCCACTTTCTGCAGGTGCAAAATCCAAGAGGCCTGTTCAGTAACGATTTTATTTTCCATGTCAAAGGAGATGCCGCAAACGCCGAGCAACTGAAGAACGCCATCGCCAGCGGCAGCCTCAGCACGGTAAAAAAATTGATCGTCCAAGGCGCGAAGCTCAACGTGTTG
>CAUZWB010000398.1:0-2939 GCA_963583525.1 Verrucomicrobiia bacterium
GGGCACCATGCTCATCACCAGCGCCAGAAAGCCGATGCGTTGTAGTTGGAACAGTTTGAAAAAAGTCATCTGATTAGTTGCACCCCTCACGAGTAAATATGCACCTGTTTGGGGAGTTTGTAAAGGCCGGGTTGTGCGCAAATCGCGGGATTGCCGTGCGCGCTCTTCCCCGCCACAATGCGTCTGCCGCAACCAGGATGGAAACTTTTTACGATACCCACGCCCATTTAACTTTCCCTGATTTTGAGAGGGACATTTCTGGACTACGCGCGCGCGCCGCCGCGGCGGGCATCACGCGCATTATCACCATCGGCACCGATCTCGAGAGCAGCCAACGCGCCGTGGCCCTCGCCGAGGCACACGCGACGGTGTATGCCGTGGTGGGTTGGCATCCCAATGACCTTGCCGAAGCGCCCGAAGATGTGCGGCCGGAATTGCGCGAGCTGTGCGCGCATCCCAAAGTGGTGGCCATTGGCGAAACTGGCATCGATCACTTTCGCCTTCCCAGCGGCAACGGTGGCACCGCGGAGGACGATGCGATATGGAAAGAGCGGCAAGTGAACATCTTCCGCCAACAACTTGAATTGGCTGCGGAATTAAACCTCAACACCGTCATCCACCAACGCGCCGCGCTGGAGCCCACGTTGGAAATTTTTGAGGAATATGCTGACCGCGTGCGGGGGCAGTTTCATTGTTTTGTGGATGACGCGGCGAGCATGCGGCGTGTGCTCGCCCTCGGCTCGCTGGTGAGCTTCACCGGCATCGTGACATTTAAGAACGCGCAGGAAGTGCGCGACACCGTCGCGGCCACGCCGATTGATAAATTGATGGTGGAAACTGACAGCCCGTTCCTCGCGCCGATGCCCTTTCGCGGCAAACGCTGCGAGCCTGCATACACGCGCCACACCGCCGAGCGCGTGGCGGAAGTGAAGGGCGTGTCGCTGGCCGAATTGAGCGAAGCCACGTGCGCGACGGCGCACGCATTTTTTCCGAAGTTAAATTAGCGGAGCCACGCCGCCATGTGTTCCGGCGTGAGCGCGTGGCTCAATCCGTACGCGATCGCCAATGCCACGATGGGGGCGAAATCCATCTTGCGCGTTTCCCACGGCAGAATGCGCAGGGGTGCGAGGAGTCGTTTGCCGGATTCATCCACCGTTTTCCAAAAAGTCTGCTCGCCGAAATACACGTAGCTGTTCAATAAAAACAGCGCGAGGAGCACCATGATTAAATAAATCATCGCACGCAAATCCAGCAGCACCAGTAGAGGGAGATGGTTTGTGGGAATGTTGATTGCCTCCAGCGATTCAATCCAGCTTGCCTCGGCAAATCGAAATCCAACGGCGAGCGCAATGACCCCCAGCCATTGTGCGATGGCCGGCAACTCACTCGGCCACCCGAACTGTGCCTTGAGAAATTCGCGCCATGGGCCGGTAGCCTCGGAGCGCGGCTGCACGGTGCCCAGTATCGCGAGGCAAAAGTAGAGCGCCACCAGCCAGTGCGCAAAGCTGAGCATGGAGTACGCCAGCGCGTGCGGAAGCGAATCGCTTTTGAAGGGATGAAATACATCGAGCAAATTGAGATGCGGATACCAATCAAGCCCCGGGCCGAACTGATTGTAAAATACCGCGCGACCGCCAAGCAATGCCAGCAGCACGAGCAGGTAAATCCACGAGTGCCGATACACCGGGCCTTGGCGGGGTGTGGGGCCGGCGAGGTTGCGCGGGGGTTGGCTGCGCGGCATGGTACCCGTTCGCCAACTGACCCATAGCAGCAGCCCGGCGAGATTCAGGATTCCGTGGAGCCAATCCATGCGTTCATCCGGCGCGGAGCCTACATCATCTTCAGGAGCGTGTCCGCCATTTCCGACGGCGTCTCGGCCACGCCAATGCCTGCTTCGCGGAAGGCTTCTTTTTTGGCTTCGGCAGTGCCTTTGCCGCCGCTGACGATGGCACCCGCGTGCCCCATTCGGCGGCCGGGAGGGGCGGTGGCTCCGGCGATGAATCCGGCGATGGGTTTGGTGCAATGTGCCTTGGCCCACGCGGCGGCTTCCTCCTCGGCGGTGCCGCCGATTTCGCCGATCATAATGATGCCCGTTGTCTCGGGGTCGTCATTGAACAGTTTTAACACATCGAGATGCGTCATCCCCGGCACGGGATCGCCGCCGATGCCCACGCAGGTGGATTGCCCCACGCCACGGCTGGTGAGTTGCCACACCGCCTCGTAAGTGAGCGTGCCGCTGCGGGAGACGACGCCGATGTTTCCCTTTTTGTGAATGTAACCGGGCGCAATGCCAATGCGGCAGCCGCCGTGGGAATCTTCTCCATCGCCGGGCGTCACCACGCCGGGGCAATTCGGGCCGAGCAACTTGGTGGAGCTGTCTTTCAATGCCTCCTTCACCGAAATCATATCGCGCACCGGAATGCCTTCGGTGATACACACCACCAAATCCAATCCCGCCGCCGCGCCCTCAAGAATGGCATCGGCGGCAAAGGGCGGCGGCACAAAAATCGCGCTCGCCGTGGCGCCGGTTTCGGCCATGGCCTCGGCCACGCTGTCAAAAACTGGAACGGTGTCGGCGAACATTTGCCCGCCCTTGCCGGGCGTCACCCCGGCCACAAGCTGCGAGCCGTAGTCGAGGCTCAGCTGCGCGTGACGGCCGCCAAAGCCACCGGTGATGCCTTGGACGAGAAATTTGGTGTCGGGTTTTACTAGGATTGACATGGGATTTATTTCACTGCGGCCACGGATTTTTTAGCGCCTTCGGATAAACTGTCGGCAGTGATGAGCGTCAGCCCCGATGCGGCGAGGGTGGCGCGGCCGGCTTCGACGTTGTTGCCTTCGAGGCGGACCACGAGAGGGAGGGTCAGTTGGGTTTCCTGCACGGCGGCCACGATGCCTTCGGCGATGGTGTTGCAGTTCATGATGCCGCCAAAAATGTT
>CAUZWB010000399.1:0-2932 GCA_963583525.1 Verrucomicrobiia bacterium
CACCGACCTCACCCGCGCCACGCCCAATGAACGCATCATCCCGTGGCTGCTGGAACACTTGGCCCACGTGCCGCGTAAGAACATTTTGTTACTCAACCAACTCGGCACGCACCGGCCCAATTCGCGTGCGGAAATGGAGCAGATGCTCACGCGCGAAATCGTCAATGAATACCGTGTGCTCAACGCCGAGCCGAACAACCGCGATGCCCATATTGAGCTGGGCACCACCCACGACGGCACCCCCGCGCTCATCCATCGGCACGCAGTGGAGGCTGATTTGCGCATCATCACCGGCTTCATCGAGCCGCATTTTTTCGCCGGCTACAGCGGCGGCCCCAAGGGCATCATGCCCGGCGTGGCGGCATTGGAAACGGTGATGAGCAATCACAGTGCACGCCACATCAGCAATCCGAAGAGTACGTTTGGCGTCACGTATGGCAATCCGATTTGGGAGGAAATGCTTGCCATCGCCCAACGGCCGGGCCCGAGTTTTTTGCTAAACGTCACGCTGAATGAGCAACGCCAAATCACCAATGTGTTTGCCGGCAATTTGATTGAGGCGCACAAAAAAGGCTGCGAGTTTGTGGAACGCACCGCGATGCAGCCGGTGGAGAAACCCTTCGATGTGGTGGTGACCACCAACAGCGGATATCCGTTAGACCTGAATTTGTATCAGGGCGTGAAAGGCATGAGTGCTGGCGCGCGCATTGTGAAAGAAGGCGGCACGCTCATCCTCGCCTGCGAATGCCGCGAAGGCGTGCCCGAGCACAGCCCGATGGATCAACTGCTGCGCACCGCGCGCAGTCCCGAAGAAGTTTTGAGCCTGTTGGCCACGCCGGGTTTTGTGAAACCCGAACAATGGCAGGCGCAAATTCAGGCGCTTATCCAGCGCAACGCCGATGTGCGCGTGTATAGTTCGCTCTCCGCCGAAACGCTGCGCGCCGCTCACCTCACGCCGTGCGAAGACATCAGCGCGATGATCGCTTCAGAACTGGAACGCCACGGGCCGAATGCCCGCGTGGCCGTGCTGCCACAAGGGCCGTTAACAGTTCCGTATTTGGCGGAATGAGTGACGACCATTGTGAATAAATAATTATTCACAAACGGCCCGGTTTATGTACACTTTTCCTAATTGCTGATTCCAGCAACTCAAGGATGGAAAACATATTATGGAGAAATTGATTCGCAACAGCATTGCGTTTGCTTGCTTGTTTGCCGTAACCGCGACCGTTTGGGCTCAACCCACACCGCAGCCCGTGCGCATTCCTGTGCCACGCCCCACACTGGGCACGCCCAAACCAAACGCGCCCAAAATACCACTCGGCGTGCAGTCGCAAAAACGCAAGGGACCTAGCTCGCCCAATATCATTTTGATCATGGCCGATGACCTCGGCTGGGGTGAACTCGGCAGCTACGGCCAACCGGTGATCAAAACGCCTTACCTCGACCGGATGGCGGCGGAGGGCATGCGCTTCACCCAAGCCTACGCCGGCAGCTCCATTGGGGACGCCTCGCGCGGCTCGCTCTTCACCGGCAAACACACCGGACACGCGTACATCCGAGGCAACCGTCGCGTTCCCCTGCGCGCCATCGATATCACCATCCCGCAAATCCTAATGGCCGCCAACTACGAGACCATCGCGCTCGGCAAATGGAACCTCGGCGAAAAAGGCACCACTGGCGAGCCCTTCCGCAAAGGCTTCCGCCACTGGGCGGGCTTCTCGGACCAACTGCACGCCAACAATTATTACCCAACCTTCCTCTGGCGATACGCGCCGGGCATCGGCGGCATCAACCAATTCAATGGCGACGTACCCATCCACGCAAACGCTGGCGGACGCCGCATTAAATACAGCACCGACATCATCACCAAAATGGCATTGAACGCCATCCGCATCTACAAGCCCGCGCCGGAAAGCAAATACAAACCCTTTTTCATGTACGTTTCTTACACTGCGCCACACGCGAATAATGCGCTCGCGCAAAAGACACGTAACGGAATGGAAGTGCCAAACAATGCGTTCCCCTACGCCGGCGAACGCTGGCCACGGCCGGAACGCAACAAGGCAGCGATGATCACCCGAATGGATCAGGCGATCGGCCAAATCCTCACCAAGCTACGCGAGTACAATATCGAGGAGGATACCATCGTACTGTTTACCAGCGACAACGGCCCGCACATGGAAGGCGGTAACGACCCGAAATTCTTCCGCGGCACCGGTCCCTTCCGAGGCATCAAACGCAGCCTGTACGAAGGCGGCATCCGCGTACCGATGATTGTAAAATGGAAAGGCAAAGTAAAAGCCGGCACCGTAACCGACCAGCCCTTTGCCTTTTGGGATATGCTGCCCACCCTGCTACAGGTGGCCAAACTGCCCGCACCCCGCGAGACCGATGGGATTTCGCTGCTGCCCACGCTCATCGGGTTGCCGCAAAAACAACAACACGAATTTCTGTACTGGGAAGTTCACGAAACCGGTTCCCAACAAGCCGTGCGCCAGGGCGACTGGAAAGCCGTGCGCACCGCACCGGGCAAGCCGCTGGAACTGTACAACCTGAAAAACGACAAAGGCGAAACGCGCAACGTGGCCGCGCAACATCCGGACGTGGTGAAAAAATTTGAGGGACACCTATCCACGGCCCGGGTGAAATCAACCTATTGGCCGCTCCGTGCGGCACCTAAAAAATCTGCCCAGCGTTAACTGCTTGGCAGGATCGATATTATACACCGCTCGGCTGAAAGGCCGGGCGTTTTTTATTGGGTCGGCGTAGGCCCATCGGCCACCACCCGAAAACCCGCGTGTTGCGAGCCGGAATCCGGCGTGTTTTTCATCCGCCGTGAAGGACGGAATGCGCCGCAATAAAGATCCGTGCACAAATATGAACCGCCCCGCTGAATGCGTTTGGGGGTGCGATTGTCACCATCATTTGG
>CAUZWB010000400.1:0-2920 GCA_963583525.1 Verrucomicrobiia bacterium
GGAAAAGATTTTGCCGCTCGTGCGCCAAGCGGTGGAGTTGGGCGCGGATGTCATCAAGGCGGATCCCACGGATGATCCGGCGGATTACCATCAAGTCATCCAAATCGCCGGGCGCATTCCGGTGCTCGTGCGCGGCGGCGGGCGGGTGAGTGATGAGGAAATTCTCCAGCGCACCCACACGATTTTGGCGCAAGGCGCGGCGGGCATCGTGTATGGCCGCAACATCATTCAGCACGCCAATCCGGCGGGGATGACGCGCGCGCTGATGGCATTGGTGCACGACGGGGCCACGCCGGAAACGGCGGCCAAGCTTCTGTCATAATTTCAGTCGGGTTCGGATTGCTTTGACCTCGGCCCACAATTCCCCTAGCTTCCCTGTTTCGCAATGATTTCAAGGGTATGATTGGACTAATAAAGAGAATTTTTGGCACGAAAAACGAGCGTGCAATACGCCGTATCGAGGAGACGCTGGTTCCGGCGGTAAATTCATTTGAACAAAAGCTGAGGGGGTTGAGCGATGATTCACTGCGCCGGAAAACGCTGGAGTGGAAAGAGCAACTGAGCGCCATCGAGGACGACAAAGAATTGGCGGCACGGCTGGAGGAACTGATGCCCGAGGCGTTCGCGGTGGTAAAGGATGCCTGCCGCCGGCTGTGCGGGAGCAACGTCCAAGTGCGCGGGCACGATCTGTTGTGGGAAATGATTCCCTTCGACGTACAGCTCATCGGCGGCTACGCGTTGCACACTCGCCGCATTGCGGAAATGGCCACGGGCGAAGGCAAAACGCTGGTGGCCACGCTGCCGGTTTATCTTAATGCGCTCACCGGGCGCGGCGTGCACGTGGTCACGGTGAACGACTACCTTGCCGCGCGTGACTCGGAATGGATGGGGGCGGTGTACAAATTCCTCGGCCTCACCGTTGGCGTCATTCAACACGACCAATCACCTCCCAATCGACGCGAAATGTACGCGTGCGATGTCACCTACGGCACCAACTCCGAATTTGGTTTTGATTATCTGCGCGACAACGGCATGGCGCAAACCGCCGAGGAACAGGTGCAGCGCGGCCATTACTTCGCCATCGTGGATGAGGTGGATTCCATCCTCATCGACGAAGCCCGCACGCCGCTCATCATCAGCGGTCCCACAATGCAGAAGCAGGATCAGCGCTTGTACAGCGAACTCAAGCCCAAGATTCAAGCCATCGTCCGCAAACAACGTGAGCTGTGTGATGGCTACCTGCGCGATGCTGAAAAGCTGTGCGACTTGACGGGCACGCTCAACGGCACCGCCTCTGATCGCGATTATGAAATTGGAATCTTAATGTACCGCGCCCAACTCGGCCACCCCAAGCATCCCGGTTTGTTGAAGCTGAAAACCAATCCCGATAACTTGCGGCGCCTCACCGACTCCGAGATGGAGTTGCACAAAGATCAAACCAAGAAAGAGTTATACGCGCAAAAGGAGCATCTCTATTTTGCCATGGACGAGAAAAGCCACGATGCCGATCTTTCCGAAAAGGGCCGCGAATTTCTCAACCCACAAGATGCCGAAGCTTTTATGATGCCCGACGTGATCACGGCGCATCACGAAATTGACGTCAACAATGACCTCACACCGCAACAACGTCTTGCTGAAAAACAGCGCGTGCAGGCCGAGAGCGAAGAGCGCGGCGAACGCATCCACGTCACCGCGCAACTGCTCAAAGCCTATTGTCTTTACGAGCGCGACAAGCAATACATCGTGCAGGAAAATAAAGTGATCATCGTGGACGAACACACCGGTCGCGCCATGGAAGGCCGCCGCTGGAGCGACGGGCTGCACCAAGCTGTGGAAGCCAAAGAAGGTGTCCGCATCGAAGCCGAGACACAAACGTACGCCACCATTACGATTCAGAATTACTTTCGCCTTTATCTGAAACTCGCCGGCATGACCGGTACAGCCGAGACCGAGGCCAACGAGTTTCTTGATATTTACAGCATGGGCGTGCTCGTTATCCCCACCAATCAGGTTTGCGTGCGCGAAGATCGCAATGATTCCATTTACCTCAGCACCAAGGAAAAATATCAGGCGGTGCTTGATGAGGTGAAACAAGTTCACGGCGAAGGCCGGCCCATTCTCGTGGGCACCGTGGCGGTGGAAACCAGCGAGCACATGGCGAGTTTGTTAAAGAAAGAACGCATCCCGCACAGCGTGCTCAACGCCAAATACCACGAACAAGAAGCAGAAATTGTGGCGCGCGCCGGACAGCGCGGCACCGTCACCATCGCCACCAACATGGCCGGGCGCGGCACGGACATCAAACTCGCTGACGGCATCCCCGGCATTGGCGGCTTGCACGTGCTCGGCACCGAGCGGCACGAATCGCGCCGGATTGATCGCCAGTTGCGCGGCCGTTGCGCGCGGCAGGGCGATCCCGGCAGCTCCCACTTTTTCCTCAGCCTCGAGGATGATCTGATGCGATTGTACGGCGCGAGCGACAAGATGGGCGGTTGGCTCGAGAAACTCGGTATGGAAGAGGGCGAGGAAATTTCGCATCCGATGCTCAATCGCTCCATCGAGACCGCCCAAAAACGAGTGGAGCAACATCACTACCAAACCCGCCGCCGCACGCTCGAATACGATGACGTGATGAACAAGCAACGCGAGGAGCTGTACGGCTTCCGCAATCGCGTGCTGCACGGTGACGACACGCGTGACATCATTTTTGACATCATCGAAGAGGTCACCATCGATCGCGTGGGCGGCCATCTCGCAATGCTCGATGACACAGAGGATTCAGATGGAGGATTCCGGCCGTTGGATGAATGGGTCAACATGACCTATCCCGTGGGCCTCGATCAAGCTGAGCTGGAGAAGGCGTACGCCGAAGGCGCCGATGAACCTTCCAGCGGCTCAATTTACGACGGCCTCAACGCGG
>CAUZWB010000401.1:0-2913 GCA_963583525.1 Verrucomicrobiia bacterium
GGCGATTCGGTCCATTGTCGGCGCGCCCAACGGCAGCCACGATTCGTTCATGTGTTACTCCGGCCGCAAGGGGTCCACGTTTAACAACAAAGGACAGGCGGCCGGCGGCTGGCCGAGCATCGGCGCTGCGCTCTCCAAGTTGCGCGGCGCCAACGTGCCGGGCATCCCGCCCTTCATCGGCCTCGCGCCCAAGGCGGGGCATCCGCCGTACGGCGCGAGCGGCAAGCCGGGCTTCCTCGGCGTGGGCCACGGGCCGTTCAAGCCGACGCATCACAGCCGCGGCGACATGACACTGAATGACGTCAGCGTCGGCCGCTTCGGCGCGCGGCGCAGTCTGCTGCAGAGCTTCGACAGCTTCCGGCGCGAGGCCGACAGCAACGGCGCGGTGCGCGGCATGGACGCCTTCACGCAACAAGCGCTCGGCGTGCTCACCAGCAGCAAGCTTGCCGACGCGATGAACCTCGAGACGGAGGACCCGAAAATCCGCGAGCGTTACGGCAAGGGCGACGCGAAAAATTTTGGCGACGGCGCTCCGCGCGACAACACGCATTTCCTGATGGCCCGCCGCCTCGTCGAGGCCGGCGCGCGCTGCGTCACGCTGAACTTCGGTCGCTGGGATTTTCACAGCAAAATTTACGACAAGAAAAGCGGCGTCAACGGACACGCGCCGATTTTTGATCAAGGCCTCTCGGCGCTCATCGAGGATTTGCACGAGCGCGGCATGGATAAGGACGTGAGCGTGATTGCGTGGGGCGAGTTCGGCCGCACGCCGCGCATCAACAAGAACGGCGGCCGCGACCATTGGCCCAACGTGAGCTGCGCCTTCATGGCCGGCGGTGGCATGCGCCACGGGCAAGTTATCGGCGCGAGCGACAAACACGCCGCCGAACCCGCCGACCGCCCCGTGCACATGGGCGAGGTCCACGCCACGCTGTATCAAGCGATGGGCATCGACCCCAACGCCACGACACTGCCCGACCTCACCGGCCGCCCGCAATATTTGGTCGACGGCTGGCAGCCGATGAAGGAGTTGATATAACCTGCTGAAATGGACTCGCAGGCCAAAAAACGGGTGAAGGATTTGGCGAGTCGATTCGTCAAAGCAAGTGCAGACTTAATGTGATTTTTTCGTCTCGATGCAGGATTGCATCGGAGGCGCGAATTTGTGTAAACTGGAATAACTCACAAGCTTATGAAAAAAATTGGAACCTTGATGGCGTTGGCGTTGGTTGCTGGTGCACTAACCGTAGCCGCGAAGCCAAGCGCGCTGGATTTGATGGCGCAAGTGGGCAAGGGCGCGAAGGCATTTTCACTGAAAGGCAAGCACAGCCGACAACAGCTCGTAGCCTCGGCGACGGATGCGGGGAAGTTGGGCGATGTAAGCCGCGCGGTGAAATACGCGGCCACGCCGAACAATATCGTGGCCATCAATGCCAACGGAATGGTTACACCGCTGGGCGATGGCGAGGCGACTATCACGGCGACGCTCGCGGGCGGGCTCAAGTCGACGGTGAAGGTGACGGTCACGGAGTTTGGCGTCACGCAGCCGATAAATTTCGCGAATGAAATTTCGCCTATCTTCACCAAGGCCGGCTGTAATTCGGGTGGTTGCCACGGCAAGAGTGGCGGACAGAATGGGTTCCGGCTTTCGCTGCTCGGATTCGAGCCGCAGGAGGATTATGAATATCTCGTGAAAGAATCGCGCGGGCGGCGCTTGTCCCCGGCGGCTCCGGAGAACAGTTTGTTGCTGCTCAAGGGCGCGGCGGTGTTGCCCCACGGCGGCGGCGCTCGGCTGGATCCGAAGAGTTACGATTACGCGCTGATGGTGCGCTGGATTAAACAGGGCATGCCGCGCGGCAACGAGGACGACCCGACGATTGTCGGGCTGGAGGTGTACCCGAAGCAACGGCTGGTGACCGCGAATGGCGCGCAGCAGCTTTCGGTGACGGCAATTTACAGCGACGGCCACACGGAGGACGCCTCGCACATCGCGACTTATGAGGCGAACGACAAGGAGATTGCGGAGGTCGACAAGACCGGCCGCGTGACTTTCTTCGAGCAGCCGGGCGATGTGTCGGTGATGATTCGCTATCTCGGCCAGGTCAGCGTGTATCAGGCGAGCGTGCCGCTGGGCGCGCCGGTGGCGAAGGTGCCGCAGCCGCGCAACTTCATCGACAATTTGGTTTTTGAGAAACTCAAGCGCGTAGGGATGCCGCCCTCGGCGGTGTGTGATGATGCGACATTCATCCGCCGCGTGAGCATCGACATCGCCGGGCGTCTGCCGACCGACGCGGAGGCCGAGGCGTTTTTGAAAACCACCGACCCCGCCAAGCGCGACAAGCTCATCAACCGCCTTCTGGCGAGCAGCGACTACGCTGATTATTTCGCCAACAAATGGAGCGCGTTGTTGCGCAACAAGCGTTCAAGCACCACCTCGATGCGTGGCAACTACGCCTTCCACGGCTGGATTCGCGACAGCCTCCACAAAAATATGCGCTACGATGAATTCACCCGCAATGTCCTCGCCGCCTCGGGCGATATGGCGCGCAACCCCGGCGCGTTCTGGTATCGCGAGGTGAAGACGATGCAGACACAAATGGAAGATTCCGCGCAGCTTTTCCTCGGCACCCGCATGCAGTGCGCCCAGTGCCACCATCATCCGTTCGAGAAATGGAGCCAAAAGGATTATTACAGCTTCAGTGCATTCTTCTCAACCGTCGGCCGCAAAGCGGGCCGCAACCTCGGCGAGGAGGTCATTTATCACACCCGCAAAGTTGCACAAACCGCCAACAAAAAAGACGGCGGCACTGTGAAAGCCACCGGGCTTGGCGCCGAGCCACTGGATCTCACGGCAGATGATGATCCCCGGCACGCGCTGGTTGATTGGTTGTCGAAGCCGACGAACCCCTTCTT
>CAUZWB010000402.1:0-2900 GCA_963583525.1 Verrucomicrobiia bacterium
ATGGGCAAAGTGGCTATAATCGTAGGCAAGTTTCACCCATGGGCTTTTGATTTGCTCGACCAGCCACACGGCGTGCTCGGGCAAATTGCACGCGCCGAAACGGTGCGGTTTCACACACAGAAGCGTCTTCGTTTTTTTGGCAATCTCCGCCCAACCGCCGAGGTGATCGCGAAACTGATTTTTCACGGCATCCCATTTGCCGTTGCCCATCACCGTTTCGATGAGTGGCGGGGTGTCGGGCGCGAGGTCGTGCGCCACTTGTGCGGCTTGTTTGAGAGTTTCGTGATGCGGCTTTTGATTGCCCGCGAGGCTGCAATTCACCATTAACGCCGTGAGTGTTAACTCAAAATGCCCGAGCAACGCCCGTAACGCGCGCCGCCGCGGCGCTGTTAGTTTATCCGGCGCGGCATCCCACCCGGGGTTGAGGCAGAACTCCACCGAATCGTACCCGATTGCATTTAGTCGCATGAGCGCATCGCCGGTTTTTAGCGTTTTCATCCCGTATAGACTAAAGCCCAAAGTGAGGCCCTCGTCTTTGGGTTTCTTTTCCCCTTTCGCCAATAATGGGAGTGCGGCGAGGGCTGGGGTGGATTGTAAAAATTTGCGGCGTGTTTGCATGGTCATTTGCTAATCGAGAAGAGGGATTGGTACGTGCGGACATACATCGCTCCATTCGCGATCGCGGGTGTGGAGTGGCACCGTTCACCGAGGTCATTTTGGGCTAATGGCTCAAACACGCCGTCCCCCCGAAGAACCACGATGGTTCCGCTGGCCTCGGCGCAGTAAATTTTTCCATCAGCAGCCACGGGGCTTCCAAAAAATTTCCCGCTGCGAATGGCGCGTTCGCTCCAGCGCACTTTGCCGGTGGCGACTTCGGCGCAGGTCACCACACCAAGGTCGTTCCAAAGAAAAATATTTTCCCCGAGGACCAGCGGGGTGGGAATATGCGGAACACTTTTTTCAATGCGCCACACTTCTTCCATCTTATCGCCTTTGGGACGCAGTGCGACTACATGTTTGAGTTTGGTGACAAAACCGCAGGAACCAATCACCAGATCGCCGGCGACGATGGGTGAGCCGATGGCGCGTTCTTTTGAATCTGCGGGGAACACACGGTTTTCCCACAAGACTTTTCCATTGGCGGGATTGACGCCGGTGATGCCGTGCGTCCAATTGGTGAAAATGAGTTGGTCACGGAATAGGACCGGCGTGGAATAGGTAAGGCGTTTGCTTTGGCGCGGTGTGTTCCATTTCACTTTACCGGTGCGGGCATCGAGGGCGATGAGCGAACTCTCGCCGTCTTGATCATTATTCAAAATGACGAGGCCTTGGTGGAGGATGGGAGACGCGCCAAAACCATGCCCGCCTTTCACGGGGCCAAGTTTGGTTTCCCATGCCAGTTTGCCCGCCAACGTGTAGGCTGCGATCGTGAGTTGTTTTGGGGTGCCCCAGCTGAAGTAGACCCGTTCCCCGTCCACGGCCGGCGTGCTGGAGGCGAAGCTGTTTTGTTTGTGGTGTTTATGTTTGCCGGCGGCGTGCGAGTGCTTCCAGAGGATTGCACCGTCTTCAGCGTTTACACAAACCATCGTGCGGGCAGCGCTATCCTGATCGGCACACAACAGGAAAATCTTTTTACCCCAAACCACTGGAGACCCATGACCCGTGGCGGGTAGAGGGGTTTTCCATCGGATATTCGAATCCTTCCATTGAACCGGAATCGCATCCGCGGAGGTTCCGTTTCCATTGTGACCTCGAAAACGGGGCCAGTTTTCAGCGGGTAAAATATTTGAAACGAGGATGCCGCCAAGCAGAATCACAGTTCGAATTTGCATGGCGAAACCCTAGCGGTTGGCGACTTTCCTGCCAAGTGGCAATGATTGCGCTTGCGCCTCGGCGTGGAGGGCCGAAGATGGGCGGATGAAAGCATTTGCAGCAATGTTGGCGCTGATGATTGGCGCGGGATGGAGTTGGGCCGATGACGCAGCGAAGTTCGCCGCGTTAGAGAAACAGCTGAGTGGCACAAAATTCACGGGCGCGTTTACCATCGACGGCCGGGAAGGCGCGCCGGCGAAAGAGGAGTACACAATCCTCAATGTCAAAAAAATTGGCAAGGGCGATTTGTTCCTGTTCCGCGCGCGGGTAAAATATGGCAAAACGGATATCACGCTGCCTATGCCGTTGCCTATTAAGTGGGCGGGCGATACTCCGGTGATTTCGATGGATAAACTTTCCATCCCCGGCCTCGGCACCTTCAGCGCGCACGTGGTCATCGATGGCGACAAATACGCCGGCACGTGGAAGCACGGCAAAGTCGGCGGCCATTTGTTTGGTAAAATTAGCCGTATTGAAAAAAAATAATCTAAAGAGAAGCCTGAATAAATTCCGGGCGAATGTGTCCATTTGTGTTCTTACCATGAAAAAAACAATCCTGATTTTAGCCCTCCTGAGCGGCAATCTTCCTGCCGCAGACGTAGCCAATGGTGAAGCGCAATTCCTCTCGCGCGTGCGCCAGCTCACCCTAGAGGGCCGGCGCGGTGGCGAAGGCTATTTTTCGCCTGATGGCAAACACATCATTTTTCAGAGCGAACGCGAAAAGCATAATCCGTTTTACCAGATTTATACGATGGATATGCAAAGCGGCGACGTGGCCCGCGTGTCGCCTGGCCACGGCAAAACCACCTGCGCGTTTTTTCGCCCGAATTGCGATGAGGTTCTCTTTGCCAGTTCGCATGTGGACCCCGAGGCGAAGGCCAAGCAAAAAACAGAATTGGACTTTCGCGCTTCCGGCAAAACGCGCCGGTACTCGTGGGATTACGATGAGCAAATGGACATTTTTTCTTTTAAGCGCGACGGCACCGCCCCGAAACGCCTCACCACTGCTTTGGGTTATGATGCGGAAG
>CAUZWB010000403.1:0-2895 GCA_963583525.1 Verrucomicrobiia bacterium
CATCTGGGGCCACGCCGGTGTGCACTTTGCGTTCGAATCTATCATCACCGAACCGGCCGCCAACCCCAACGCCTATCGCCAAAACCACAAATCACGCCAACTTCGCTGGCTGCTCGCCATCCGCCCCAAGGCCAGCCGCAAGGCCGATTGTTTTCACATCTATTACATCAAACGTTTCCTCGCTAATGGCGTGTACATTGGGCGCGACGGAATGTTTGTGAAAGATATGGCCCGCCTGCGCACGGCGGAAAACGGTGTGAGCGAGCCCATACCACGCGTCACCGCCCACGAACTCGGCCACGCCCTCACCCTGCGCCATCGCCAGGAAGTCACCAACCTAATGGCCAGCGGCACTTCGGGTTGGACGTTTAATGAAGCCGAAATCAAACAAGCCCGCGAGGCCGCCAAAAAACTAAAGTGGATTCGCACCGCCCCGGAAATGTTGAAAGAAGCTGAAGCGCTCTATAAGAAAGGCGACAAAAAGAAAGCCGCCGTCCTTTACCGCCAACTCGCCGGCATCCCGCTGCGCTGCCCCGAAACCGCCCGAGCCGCATTGCGGTCCAAAGCAAATTAAGGCTTCCCGCTAAAGGGCGGATACCGGTCCGACAACATCGTGATGTACGCCATCACGCGCAATCCCCAGCGCAGGTTGCCCGTCTGGAAATCGTGGATGCCCTGCGGATATTTCCCCGTGAACAACACCGCAAAGAACCCCACAATCCACAAGACAACCCCCGCAAGATGCCGGAGCCCCAGACAAATTCCGTGCGGGATGCCCACGTAGACCGGCGCCAAAATCCGCAGCACACAATGCAGCCGGCTCGGTTCCCCCTGATGCTGAATCATCAACACCACTTCGGCCGCGGTGAGCGGGTCGATCTCGACCACCTCCTCCTCCCCCGTGCCCGCCAACTGCGCCACCGTCGTCCATTCCGGCAGGGCTTCGTGCCACGCCTGAGCGTCCGGCGTCACTGCGCCGCTCGCCAACATCGCTTGGATTTGTTCAGCCGAATACGGCCCGACTTGTTCGCCGTTAATGAAGAGATAGATTTGCATTATCGCGCGCGTGGATGCCTTCGTGCTGCTAACGAAAACAGTGATACCCTACTGGAAAAATCCTCCAATCTCAAGCTCAGACTCAAGCTCAGATAAACACCTCGCACTTTGGCAGTGCCTTTTCCAGTGCCGCCACCGCCGCCGGTTCCAGCGGGTTGCCGTACAGCCACAGTTGCTTGAGCGCTTTTAATTCATACAACGGCGAAAGATCGGTGACGTGGTTTTTTTCCAGATACAAATACCGCAGGCCCCTCAATTCACGCAGCGGCCCCGCGTCGGCGATGCCCGCGCGCGAGAGGCCCAGCATTTTCAGCGCAGGCAGGCAGCACAATCCCACTACCCAATCTGTGAGATCCGCCGCATCCGTTTCATCCAGTTTTACAGATTCCACCCGCGCCAAGCACTCCGCCGTCAATTCCCCCTCCGGCCATTGCAACGACGCGCGCACCGCCGCTTCCAGCGCCTCCGGCCAATCCGCCGGCACTGACGCGGGCACCCGCAAGGCCACCGCCGCCGGCGCGCCACAGTGCGGGCACGCTGCCGCCGTAGTGCTCAGTGGTTCACCGCACTCCGCACAGACGGTCATACTCATGCCGCCAGTTTACTCCCAGAGCAGCTTCAGCACAACCTGAGTCATGGGATAACTATTTTAGTGATAGAGGGTCGCCAAATAATGGGCGGGGTGATAGAGCAAACCGCATGAACGCCAACGCCACCATTCTGTCCGCCTTTGCGACGATTGGAATGATGTATGCCGCGCGTTTGGCGGGCATGGATTGGGAGTTTACGTTGCTGGTCGGCTGCTGCATCGGCCTCGCAGCCTTGCAAGGCCTCAAACACAAGGCCGAGCAGGATGAGATAGAGCGCCAACGCAAGGCCGCCGCCGATGCCACCCGCGCCTCTGCAGCAGAAGCCGCCGCCGCCCGTTCCCGTAAGGGAAAGAAAAAGCGCTAGTCCCGGCGTTGACACGCCTGTCTCACCCGTTACCCTTCGCGCAACCGTTACGAATTATGCGCACTCTACTTTTTGCCTTCATTGGATTACTTGGGTTTTCGCTCCCGGCTGAAACCCGTAAGCAACCCACCAACGTGGTCGTCATTTTTATCGATGATATGGGTTATGCCGATATCGGACCATTTGGTGCGAAAGCGTATCCCACGCCGCATCTCGACCAAATGGCAAAGGAGGGCCGGAAGTTCACGGATTTTTATGTGACCCAAGCCGTCTGCAGCGCCTCGCGTGCGGGGCTGCTCACCGGCTGCTACAATGTGCGCGTGGGCATCCTCGGCGCGCTCGGGCCAAACGCAAAGCACGGCATCAATCCCAGCGAAACCACGCTCGCGGAATTGTGCAAACAAAAGGGCTACGCCACCGCGTGCTATGGCAAATGGCATCTGGGCCATCACAAAAAGTTTCTGCCAAAGCAACACGGCTTTGATGATTACTTTGGCCTGCCGTACTCCAACGATATGTGGCCGTACCACCCGGGCGTCATGCATCTGCCGATGGCGCAGCGGTTGAAGCGCTGGACGCATCTGCCGCTGATCGACGGCAACGCGGTCATCAACCCACGCGTCACCGGCAAGGATCAGGAACAACTCACCACGCAATACACCGAGCGCGCCGTTTCGTTCATTGAGAAAAACAAAGCGCGCCCGTTCTTTCTTTATGTGCCGCATTCGATGGTGCATGTGCCGCTTTATGTTTCCGAAAAATTCAAAGGCAAGAGTAAGGCCGGTTTGTTCGGCGACGTGATGATGGAGGTGGACTGGAGCGTGGGCCAAATCCTCGGCACGCTGCGCAAGCACAAGCTCGACAAAAACACGCTCGTCATTTTCA
>CAUZWB010000404.1:0-2891 GCA_963583525.1 Verrucomicrobiia bacterium
ACGGGACATGAGGGTATCCCGCAAATTGGGTTGCAGGCACTGGCTTGTGGAACACCGGTGGTGGGCAGTGATGCGGGGGGGATTCCTGAGATCATTCAACCAGGGGAAACGGGGCGGATTGTTTCAGCAAGGGACGCTACTCAACTGGCCAACGCTATCGAGGCCACGCTTACGGAACAAGAGGCCACACGCCGGATGGCGGAGAACGGGCGGCGATTAGTCGAGCAACATCACGGGTCGGACCACATGCTCGACCGACTGGGAAAAATTTATAGCCGCCATCTCGAACCGGACGAGGAGGCTGACCGTCCATGAACATCGCCTTGGTACGCAGGGAATTTGGCGTGGCGGGGGGGGCGGAGTTGTACTTGCAACGCCTCATCAGTGCCCTGCGGGATGCTGGGCATAAAGTGATGTTGGTTACTGCGGATGTGGGGGCGCGACTGGATGGCGTGGAAGTGCGATGCGTGCCTTTGTTGGGAAGTCGCGCCACACGTGTTGCGGAGTTTGATGAAGGTGTGCGCGCGGCGTTGGTAGGCATGGAAGCGGATTGCCTGTTCAGCCTCGAACGCCTCAGCCAACAGGATGTGCTGCGCGCGGGCGATGGGGTGCATGCTTCGTGGCTGGAACAGCGCCGCCGGTTTTCGCCCGCTTGGAAACGATGGTTGGTGGGTCGGGGCGCGTTTCATCGGGCGATGATGGAGTTGGAAACGCGCGCGTATTCCCCAGCCAACACCCGTCATCTGATTATTAATTCCGAAATGGTGGGGCGCGATGTCCGTGCGCGGTTTGGGTTTCCGGGGGATCGCATGCACTTGGTGCGCAACGGAGTGGAGATGGAGCGTTGGCAGCGGGGTGACCGTGAAGCCCAACGCACAAAGTGGGGATTGGTGCCGGATGAATTTCTGCTGTTGTTCGCCGGCTCCGGTTGGGAACGGAAGGGACTGTCATTTGTACTTGCTGCACTGGAAAAAATGTCGGATGCCAGCCTCAAGCTTGTGGTTGCCGGAAAGGGGCGTCCACCTCGTAATGCACCGCAGGGCGTCCGGTTCGTAGGCCCCAAGGCGGATTTGGAAAATGCGTACGCAGCGGCGGATTTATTGGTGTTTCCGCCGATTTACGAGCCCTCGGCCAACGTGGTATTCGAGGCGTTGGCGGCGGGGTTGCCGGTGGTGACGAGCGCTTGCAACGGAGCGGCGGAGGTGATCGAGGAGGGCATCAACGGCACCGTGGTGGCGGATCCTTCGGATATCGGAGCACTCGTTGATGCGATTCGGTTTTGGCGCGCGCGGCCCAATGTGCGGTCGGTGCCGGTGAAGGCGGACTTGAGCTTGGAGCGCAATGTGCGCGAGACTCTGGCGGTGTTGGAATTGGCGGCGGCGGAACGAGCTGCGGAAGAGCGATGAAAATTTCCCTTTGTATCATTACCAAGAATGAGGAGGCGAATTTGCGGCGGTGTCTCGCTAGTGTGGCGTTGGTGGTGGATGAGATTATTGTGGTGGATTCGGGCAGCACCGATGGCACGGAGGGGGTGGCGCGGGAGTTTGGGGCGCGGTGGGTGCATCAGGATTGGCTGGGGTTTGTGAAGCAGAAAAATTTTGCGCTGAGTTTGGCGAGTCACGATTGGATTCTTAGTCTGGATGCGGATGAGGCGTTGTCGGCGGATTTGTTTTCGGAATTGCTTTCGGTGAAGGAGGTGCGGTTTCCGGAGGGCATCATGGGCTTCAGTTTTCCGCGCTGTGTTTTGTATGAGGGCAAATGGATTCGGCGCGGGGATTGGTATCCGGATCGGTTGGTGCGGTTATTTCAAAAGGGGTCGGCCAAGTTTGCCGGGGGCAAGGTGCACGAGCGGCTGGAGCTGGAGGGCACGGTGCAGGAACTGGAGGGCGAACTGGAGCATCATTCTTTCCTCGACGCGGCCGATCACTGGGCGCGTTGCGAAACGTACGCGCGGCTTTGGGCGGAGATGAAGTTTGAGGAGGGGCAAACCGCTCATCGGCTCGATGGGCCAATTCATGCGGCGGTGCGATGGCTGCGCGGTTACTTGTTTCGCGGCGGCTTTCTCGATGGCGCGCAGGGTTGGCAAATCGCCCAGTTTAACGCGCGTGAGGTAAACTTGAAATATCGGTTGCTGCGGCAGATGAATATTGCCGCGAGGGATTGAGTGGCATACAAGGCGGGCGCGTGGAAAATATCCGGCAAATTTTTGATTTCGGCTGGCCCTATGTACGGCGGTACTGGGGACGGCTGGCGTTGGGCATTTTGCTGGGCGTGGCGTTTGGTTTGTTTAATGCCACTTTCGTTTGGGGCACCAAGACGCTTTTCGAGCGGCTCGAGCCGGTGGAATCTACGATGGACGTCCCCCATACGAATGCTGTGCCGGGCGCGTGGAAGGCGAAGCTTAACGCGCTGAATGATCGCGTGTTGGCGGTGGCGGATGGGTGGCTGCCGCGCGTGGGGGTGCCGCTGGAGACGAAGCAAATAATCGGCGGCCTGATGTTTCTGCCGACCCTGGTTTTTTTGCGGAGCGGCATTGGCTATGCCAGCGTGTATTGCCTGGGCTGGGTGAGCGAATATGCGGTGCGCGATATCAAGCTTGATGCCCATAAAAAACTTCAGGGGTTGTCGATGGATTATTTTCATGCCAGACAATTGGGCGATCACACGATGCTGATCAATCGCGGCGCGGGGTCGCTGCACAAATGCCTCACTTATGGCGTGGCCGATGCGATCAAGGAGCCGTTCACGATTCTCGGTTTGGTGGTGGCGATGTTTTTGCTTGATTGGGAACTCGCCTTGTTTGGCATTTTGTTTGCGCCGCTCAGCGTAATCCCCATTTATTTTGTGGGCCGCAAGCTGCGCCGCGTGGCGAAGGTGGCTTATACGAAGGG
>CAUZWB010000405.1:0-2886 GCA_963583525.1 Verrucomicrobiia bacterium
CGAATTGCCCGCATCCCACGCACGAGTCGCCAGCGCGGCAAGGTCACGAAGCGCATCGACCGTGCCCGCGCCCGCTATTTTCAAGGCATCCAGCGTGTCTGGGCCATCGAGTAAATGCGGCAAACCTAACAATAACACCAGCGCATTTCCCAAAAAAATGATGACTGCGGAAAACAAATAGCCCTGCGAAGTGAGATCCGATTGGCGCGTGTGAAGGATGTGCCAAGTGAGCAACACGTGAAACGCGTACGCCAAGCCGAGCACCCAGTAAAACAAACCCCACGCCCACGGCCCGTTCCAGCCCCACAACGCGCGACCGCCTGCGAACATCGCCAGCACCAGCACCACGTACAACGGCACAAAATACGGCGCGAGGCTCACGAAGAAATTATCTTTCGTCACCAACACGTGGCCGCCTTCGCTCGTGACTTTCATCCCCTTCACGCGACCGCCGCACGCCATCGTGGCGGCGGCGTGGGTAAACTCATGCCCGAACACATAAATCCACATCGGCTTGGGCGCGTAATGATACAGCAGAAACATGCACCCCGCCCCCGCCGCCAGAGGAACTACGGTGGTATCCACCATACCGAACTGAGCAATCAGCCGAGCCAACGCCCGACCCACGCCCACGCACAACGGCAGCAGCAAGATCGCTGCAAATAATTTACGCCTCCTCGGCACGGCAAAACTACACCACAAAACGCAATCTCATTCGAGCCGAAAACATTGGATTGCCTCCGCCGCCTTCGCGCCGTTACCTTCCGCCCATGACGCAGGAGGAAGCACTCCAGATTTTTCGTGAAACCGGCGCACTGCTCGACGGCCATTTTGTGCTGCGCAGCGGACTGCACAGTCGGCAATTTTTCCAATGCGCCCAAGCGCTGCAACAAATGCCCGTGGTGGAAAAACTCGGGGCCGCATTGGCGGACCGCGTGCGGAGCGAGGCCATCCAAACCGTGGTGGCCCCCGCGATGGGCGGCTTAGTGATTGGGCAGGAAGTCGCGCGCCAACTGGGCGTACGATTTATTTTTGTGGAAAAAGATGACGACGGCGCACTCGTGATGCGCCGGGGCTTCACTTTGGCCCCCGATGAAAAAGTGCTCATCGTCGAAGACGTCATCACCCGCGGCGGGCGCCTCCAGGAAACCATCGACATTGTTCGCGCCCAATCCGCCGACCTCCGCGCCGTCACCATCGTGGTCGATCGCAGCAACGGCAACTACCAGCCCGACGTCCCGCTACACAGCCTACTGGCGATGGAAGTGGAAACGTTTGAGCCGGATAATTTACCGATGGATTTGCAAGCCAGCGAAGCGGTGAAACCGGGGAGTAAATAGAGATTGCCAAAGAGCCTCCAACACCGGAGGATGTTCGCATGAGAGCGGCGGCATTATTCACACTTTTATTTTGCACGGGAATTTTAATGAGCGCGGACAAACCAACAAAGCCAGCTAAAATGGAAGTGGCCACTTTGGGCGGCGGATGTTTTTGGTGTTTGGAAGCTGTGTTCGAGCGATTGGATGGAGTCCACAAAGTGGTGAGTGGGTATGCGGGCGGCAAGACGCTGGACCCCACGTACCGGGAAATCTGCAAAGGCACCACGGGTCATGCCGAAGTGGTGCAGATTCATTTCAACCCGAAGAAGATTGGGTACGACCAAATCCTCTCCGTATTTTGGCAGTGCCACGACCCGACCACACTGAACCGGCAAGGTAATGATTTTGGCACTCAATATCGCTCCACCATTATGCCGCACGATAAGCAGCAAACAGCAATCGCGGAACAAAGCCGCAAAGAGTGGGCCAAGGAATTTAAGCAACCGATTGTCACCACGCTGGAGCCGCTCAAGAAATTTTACATCGCGGAGGTGGATCATCAGGATTATTTCCGGCTTAATCCTGGGAATCCATATTGCGCATTCCTGATCGAGCCCAAACTTAAGGCGCTGGAAAGCAAAAAAATCATCCCGGCCCGCCCAAATAAATAGGCAAAAATTGCGGTGTTTACTTGGCAAATCCCGTCTAATCGGGTTGTATGAGGCCCATGAAACGCATGATTCCTGTTTTTGCTCTCGCTCTGTCAATTTCATTGGCCGAAGCCGTACCGCCACCGCGCCTGATCAAAGGCCCCGTGGTGGTGCCGGCCCCCAAGATTGCCATCGCCAGACAACAAATTAAACTGGGCTTCATCGTCCCGCCCCAAGGAGTTCCGGGCGCGGTGACTATCCCTTCCAATAACCCCCGACGCACGATCCCGGAGGAGCACCTGTTGACGCGCAACGGCGAAACATTCCGGGGAACCTTTCTTGGGTATGATCCCACCAAAGGACTCAAATGGTCGCACCCGGATTTCCAGCCGAGCGTGATTCATTTCCTGCCCGATCGCGTGAGTCGCCTTAATTTGAAAGTGGCCCCCTTGCCTGCACACGCAAAACGCCATACCTGCCGAGTTGAACTGTCCAATGGCGACACCATCGCAGGTGATTTGGTAAGCATGAACAAAAGGGTGCTTACCTTGGACACATGGTACGCCGGTAAGCTTACAATCAACACCGCGCACATCAAATCGATCAAGCCCGGTTTCTCGACCTCAAAAGTTTTTTTCGAGGGCCCAAAAGACAATCAAAACTGGTCCTTTAATAATCGCCAAAACGGTGCGTTCCCACAGCGCATGCTCCCTCAACTACCGCCCGAGCAGCAGAAACTACTTAAAGAACGAGCTGCACAAGCGGCCAAAGGGCCAACCTGGAAATTTGCCAACGGTGCGTTTGAATCCACCAGCAGCAATTCCATGGTGGGGCGCAAGATGAAAGAAATGCCCAAACGCTCCAGCATGGAATTTGAGGTCGACTGGACCGGCAGTCTAAGCTTGTACATCAATTTT
>CAUZWB010000406.1:0-2881 GCA_963583525.1 Verrucomicrobiia bacterium
CGATGGCGGCAGTTTCTTCGTCGCGAATCTCACCAATCATTATGATCTCGGGATCCTGCCGCATCAGCGACCGCAGCGCCAAGGGGTAAGTGTAGCCCATGCTGACGTTGAGCGAGGATTGGTTGACCCAATCGAGGTTTTGCTCCACCGGATCTTCCACCGAAGACACCGCGATGGCGTTGCCGGCTTTTTCGATAATGAATCCGATGGCGGCATAAATGGCGGTGGTCTTGCCCGAGCCGGTGGGGCCGGTGAGGAGGATGAGGCCGGTGGGTTTGGAGATAATTTCTTTGAAGCGCTCCAGCGTGTCGTCATCAAACCCAAGTGTCTCGATGTTAAACGTCTTGGCGTCCGGATTGAAAATACGGCAGACGATTTTCTCGCCATACACCGTGGGGAAAATGGAGACGCGCAATTGCACCCCGTGAAATTCCTCCGGCGCGGCTTTGCCGTCCTGCGGGAGATCCCTCACGTGGCTTTTCATATTCGCCATCACCTTGAACCGGCCGCAAATATTTTCATGTAAATCGCTGGGGATGCCCACCACCCACTGGAGCACGCCATTGACGCGCATGCGCACGCCGGTCATATCCTCCCAAGGCTCGATGTGGATGTCGCTCGCGGCGCGATCGAGGCCGTCCTGAATAATGTAGTTAACCAATTGCGGCACATCCACCAACTCATTAGCAGCGGCTTGGGCTTCGACATATTGCTCGGTATGACTCATAAACGACGCCCCACGATACGGAACCCCACGCGCCCCTGTCACTCCCAAACTAGTGAGGATTGAGTTTTCGGCGAGAAATATCCGGGGCGATTGTGAACACCTTTAGCGCAACTTCAACGCGGTCAGCTTGTTTTTGCCGTCGCGAAGACCGTCTTTTATGTAGAGCACGCCGCCGGAGTAGACGGGGAAGGTCCATGAGGGTTGGCCGGCGTTTTCGATGCGGCCGAGTTGGGTGAATTTTTTGGGGGTGGCTTTCAATAGGGTAGTCGTGCCGCGTGAGCCGTGGACGAGGAGGGTGTCACCCATAGAAATCACTGAGGCGTAATCGGTGAAACCGCGTTCGCTCCATTCGGTTTTGCCGGTTTTGTGGTTGATGCAAACGAACTCCGAGTTGCGTCCGCGCGATGCGCCGAGGCCGTACAAGTAGCCATCCTTCAAAACGGGCGTGGTAATGTTGGTGCGGGCATCGCGGTTGCGCCAAATTTCCTCGGCAGTTTGGCCGCTGCCACTATTGCGGATGCGGATCTGAAAGGTGCCCAAGGTGTGGCTGGCCATGGTGACGGTGTCGCCGTGTAGAATGGGGGTGACGATGTTGCGCGCGGCTCCAGTCTTCACCGGGACGCTCCAGAGCTTTTTGCCGTCCTTGGCGCGGTAACTGATCATATTGACGGCGGTGACCATGACGATTTGTTCCACGCCGGCGAGCGTACCACGCATGAGGCCGGAGTAGGCTGCGTAGTCGGTGCCGCTTTTCCAAACGAGGTTGCCCGTTTTTTTCTCAAGGCAAACGAGGCTGGCACCGGTGTGACTGCCGGCGGGGGCGTAAATATATTTGGCATCGGTGACCGGTTGGCCGTTGTTGCCGTGGCGACTGGCGGCAGTGCCGCCACTGCCGGGGGCGTTGCCACCAAACCATTTGGCGCCAAAATCTATTGCGTAGTTTTTGGCCCAAAGCAAATCGCCATTCTTCATTGAAATGCAAGCGAGTGCGCCCGCAGCGCTTTGGCAAAAAAGGAGGTCGCCGTCAATGAGCGGCGCGGTGCGCGGGCCGGGGCCGTACACGTTGGTGTATTGCCAGGAGTCGGCATATTCAGTTTCCCAGATTTGTTTGCCGTCGGCGATGCGGATGGCGCGGGCGGTTTCCTTCTTACCCTTCAAGGAAGTTTCATGCAGCACGATGAGCACGCCTTTGGCGAGCGCGAGGCCGCCTTGGCCTTTGCCGATGGGGATTTGCCAAAGCGTGGCGGGCTTGGCGGGGAGTTTGGCGAGGGCGGGTTCGCCGTGGAGAATGCCATCGCGATTCACGCCGCGCCACTGCGGCCAATCACCGGCGGAAAGGGAGACAGCAAAGGTGAGGAAAAGAAAAGTAGAGAGAGGTTTCATCGGCCCGAGTTTGTGTCATGGGCGATGGACGGGCAACCTTTTTTCGAGGTGTGGAAATTGTGGCCCGGGCCACATTACTACGGAGTTTCCGGCTCCGGTTGGGGGTCGGGCCAGTTGCCGTCTACGATGTGGAGCACGGCTTGTTCGGCGAGTTTTCCGGCAATGATGGGGACGACTTGGCGTTGGCCGGCGGTGAGGTCGTTGCCCACGCGTACGGTGGCAGTGCCGGTGAGGGTTTCTTTGAAAATTTCCTCGCCGGTGGCGCGGTTGATGACGGTGATCTCGGCGGAAAGATCCATCGTATAATCCTGCACGGTGAGCACGTCGCCGGGTTTGTAGCTCACGCCGTTGCGGCGGAATTCGATGAGCTTGCCGCTGACAATCAAGTCACCTTCAGATTGGGTTTCGAGTGTGTAGGTGCCGTCCTTTTGAAACTCGCGTTTCATTGCGCGATTCACTGCGGTGGCAAGGCGCGGCTCAAAGGTTTCGTTTTTGAAGAATTGAATTTGCACCGACCGTTCGCCGGCGGCGAGCCCGTTGGTGGGGCCGATGTGGTATCCCGCGCAGCCCATGCCGATGCCGGTGACTGCCGCCAGCATTCCAAAAATGATTCTGTTAATTTTCATGGTTATTCTTTGTTCGCTTCAGCCTCACGCCGGTCGAGCTCGGCTTCGGCGGCCTTAAGGAGGGTGTCCGCGCGACCTTTCAAGGCATCCACTTTTTGATAAACTGCGTCGTCCCCATCCACCGCTTTCCGTAATTCGGCCTCTT
>CAUZWB010000407.1:0-2874 GCA_963583525.1 Verrucomicrobiia bacterium
CGCGCAACACGCGGAGGAATTCCGGTGGCGGAACGCGAATGCCCGCACGACCTTGGATAGGCTCGACGAGCACAGCGCCGATGGGGTGTTTTTTGAATAGCGCCTTGAGCTGTTTTTTGGTGACGGCTAATTCGTCAACGTTTGTGGGGAAGGAAGCGAAGTGGCCGAACTTGCCGAGTTGTTTTGTAAATGGTTTTCGGAAATGTTTGCGGTGGGTGGCGGCAAGCGCGCCATAGCCGAGGCCGTGGTAGGCGCCTTCGAAGGCGATGATGTCTTTTTTGCCGGTGGCGAGTAGGGCGGTTTTTAGTGCGGCTTCGACGGCTTCGAAACCGGAGTTGCAGAAAATGGTTTTGCCACGGTCGAGTTTCCAGCGTTCGAAAGTGAGTTTGGAAAGTTCACGGGCGAGTTGGCCTTTAAGGGCGTGCGGATGCACGTCGCCCATGGCGTGGGGGAGCTTGGCGAGTTGGGCCTGTGCGGCCTTGATGACGCGGGGGTTGGCGTGGCCGGTGGCGGCGACGGCGAAGGCGGCGGTGAGGTCGAGATACTTTTTGCCGTCGGTGTCCCACACGTGGACGCCTTTGGCGCGTTCCCACACGATGGGCCACAAGCCGTCCTCGGCGAGGTGGGTGACGTTGCGGCTCTCGTAGTCGCGGATGAGTTGGAGAGCGGGATTCATTAAACGCCCTTTTGTTCTGGTGGCCAAATGTGTTTGTGTTGTTGGAGCTGGAAACGGACGGGGAGGCGGTCGGCGATGATGGCTTCGGCGAGTTGGCGGCGGGTGATTGGGGTGTGATCGGTGGGGACGGGTTTAAGGGATTGGTCTTGCTGCTCGGGGGTGAGTGGGTTGACCCACGAGAAAAGTGCTTCGCATCGGCCCTCGAGTTTTCGCAGTTGTTCGCTTGCCCATTGATAATCTTCCTGCGTGCCAATAACGCATTTCACTTCGTCGGTGGGGCGGAGGTTAGTGAAATTGCTTTCGAGATTTTTTTTATGCTCGCCGCTGCTGGGGCATTTGAGGTCGACGATGCGATGGACGCGGGGGTCGATGGCGGTGATGTCGTGCGCGCCGCTGGTTTCCAAAAGCACGGTGAAGCCTGCGTCACAGAGGGCGGTCATCAATGCGGGGGTTTCCTTTTGCAGGAGCGGCTCGCCGCCGGTGAGTTCCACGAGGGGCGGTTCGGGATAGCCTTCGGCTTGGGTGGCGATTTCGTTTTGGATGGCGTCGAGCGTCATCGTTTCGCCGCCGGTGAAGGCGTAGGCGGTGTCGCAGTACGAGCAGCGCAGATCGCAGCCGGTGAGCCGCACGAAGACACACGGCCGCCCGGCGAATGTGCTTTCGCCCTGCAGGCTGAGGTAAATTTCATGGACGCGAAGTGTGCCGCTCACGGGGGGGTTATAGCGGCGGACGTGTCATCGGCCAAGATTTCCATTGGCGCGGCCGAAGTTGCGGCTTAGATTTGGCCCGTGAAACTTTCGGTAAAAACCGACTACGCAGCGCGGGCAATACTGGCGCTGGCGGCGTGGCCGCGCGAGGGGCCGGCGCGGAAGGTGGAGGATCTGGCTACGGCGGTGGGGACTTCCGCCAATTATCTGGTGCAAATTCTGATTGAGCTGAAGGGCGCGGGTTTGGTGGATAGCGTGCGCGGGAAGCAGGGCGGTTATCGGCTGGCGAAAGGCCCGGAGGAAATCACGCTCGGTATGGTGTGGCGCGCTTCGGAGGGATCAATTTTGGATGTGCCGGCGATTGCGGATGAGGATTGTCCGGCGGGCTTGCGCGAGGCGTGGAAGAGTGCGAGCGCGGCACTCACCGAATCGGCCGATCAAGTCACGTTTGCGCAAATTCTCGAGGCCAGCGGGCGCGACCGCGAGATGTACTATATATAGTGTGCGCGGGCGCTAGTCGTTGTTGCGGACCTTGCCGGTCCCTTTTGTGTTCATCGTGCCGTCGTTGGGATTTTCTTCGCACGATATTTGGTGCATCCCAAGATTGACCACTGTTTTGCCGCAATATTCGCAAACTTTATCGCTGGATTGTTTGGTGATGAGCACCACCCCGCCGATCACCAATAGCGCGGTCACCGCGAGCGTGATTCCGAATTTTGTTTTTTTATCCATACTGATTTCCTCCCACGCAGCAACTTACCACAAAAACGGTGCGTGGACAATTTGATTTCTGGAAAATCTAGTCGGATTCAGGTGTTTCCGGCGCTTTTTTCTGTTCTTCCAGTAAATCAATCGAAGAAGGCGGGGCGGGTTTGAGATGCTTTTGAATCTCCGCCAACACGTGCGTGGGTTGCTTACATTCGCGGCCGGAACAAATAAAGGCCTCGGGCCCATCCTTGCCGGGCTTGAGCGTTTTGGCGAATGCCTCCACCGCGCCGGTATTGCCCAGCACGATTCGGTTGGGTTGATATTGGCCGTGCACCGCGTGCAGGATTTTTTGGGTGGCGGCATCATTAGGCGCTCCGGCCACCACCACGCGGTAGGGTTCGTGTAGATAAAAATCCAGCGCCATCATTAAATACGGTACGCCGCGTGCGCCGCGATCCAGATTGAGCGCGAACAATTTGAGCGTGGCACCGGCCTTGTCGCGGTACACTTTATTCTCAGTCATTTTGTGGAGCTTGAGAAATGCCAGTGCCGCCACGGAATTGGCCGAGGGCATCGCGCCGTCGTAATCTTCCTTGGCGCGCACGATGAGGTCCGGGCTGCCGGTGCTTTGAAAGAACCCGCCATTTTCCTTATCGTAAAACAACTCAATCATTCGGTCGGCCAAAGCAATGGCCTGAGTGAGATGCTCGGGCTTGAGCGTGGCTTCGTATAAATGCAGCGTGCCGTCGAGTTGAAAGGCGTAGGCATCGAGCAACTGCACCG
>CAUZWB010000408.1:0-2849 GCA_963583525.1 Verrucomicrobiia bacterium
AACACTGGAGTGCCTTGGACAGCAACACGCAATTTAGAATCAATGTCACCGGACTCATGGGTGATGAATATGTGGCGGCGATTCCCGGCGAGGAAAAAGGTGACCCGCTCAAGCCCGGTGCAACGATGAATTGCGAGGCTCCCTTCGATCTGATGACTGTTGCCCGTGATGCGCAGCAGCTCATACAGCGTGTCGATAAAAGCATGGCCACGCTGGATTCCGCCATCAATCGACTGGATCAAACCGTGCTTAGCACCGAGACGCTCACCAACCTCACCGCCGCCATTGCGGATTTCCGAATGACCTCCGCAAGCATCTACACCTTTGCCGATAACCTTGCCACCAACATCGCCCCCAACGTGGATCTTACCGTGCAGAAATTTCACGACGCCGTGTCGCGCGTGGACACGATGCTCGCCAATAACACCAACACCCTCCAAGTGAGCCTCAACAATTTTGCGCAATTCACAAAACGCCTTGATACTTCCGCCAGCCATTTGGAAACCCTCATCGCCACCAACGCCCCGATGGTCAGCAAAGTCTTCACCAACCTCACCGCCATTTCTGCCAGCCTCAAAATCAGCACAGAAAAATTACAGGCTACTATTTCCACCAATCAAACCAACATCGATGTCATCGTAAAAGACGTCGCCGCGGTCACCGCCAATCTCAAAAGCTTTACCCAAAACGCCGACCGCATCGTAGCCGAGCTGGAAGCTGGCAAAGGCCTCGCCGGCGGATTGCTCAAGGACGACAAGGTGCGCATAGAATTTTTCAGCCTCATCACCAACCTCAATAGCGCTGCGGGAAATCTTTCCATCCTCGCCAGCAACCTCAACGCGCGCGGCTTACTTTACAAACCCCCGCCCACCAACAACCGTGCCCCACCCAAGAGCGGTCGCCCAAGGTGAGGCATGGATCGCGTCACGGTTTTCACTTCCTTCAATGGCCCCGAAGCGCAGTTGGTTTGTGCTCGGCTGCGCACCGCCGGTTTTCAAGCCACCGTCGAGGGCGAAGCGGCGGCCTTCAGCATGGAAGGTTACTCGCTTGCTACTGGCGGCATTCGTGTGCAGGTTTCCGAAAAAGAACGCGATGATGCGCGCGCGTTGATTGAATCGGATGAACCTTAAAACTTGGCAACGCCTCCAACGCCAACTCGGCCCCGGCGAATTGCGCCTCGACGAGTCCACGCTCGCCGCGCATTCCGGCGACAAGTGGTTTGCGACCGCCACGCCCGAAGCCGTGGCTCTTCCACGCAGCGCCAAAAGCGTCAGCGCGATTTTACGCTTTGCCCATCGCCATCAAATCCCCGTCACCCCGCGCGGCGCGGGCTACGGCTACGTCGGCGGTTGCGTGCCGGTGCGAGGCGGTATTGTGCTCAGCACCGCGCGGATGCGCCGCATTCGGGAAATTAGCGAACACGATTTTGTAGCCGTCGTGCAGCCGGGCGTCATCACCGCTGATTTGCAAAACAAGGCCGAGGCCAAAGGGCTGTACTACCCGCCCGACCCCGCCAGCCGCGCGGACTGCAGCCTCGGTGGCAACATCGCCACCAACGCTGGCGGGCCGCGCAGTCTTAAATACGGCGTCACATCCGACTACGTGCTCGGCCTGCAATTCGCGTTGGCCGATGGCACCCTCGTGCGCGTGGGCGGCCGCGCGCACAAAAACAAAACCGGCTTTGATTTCCCGCGCTTCTTCACCGGCACCGAAGGATTACTCGGCATCGTCACCGAAGCCACGCTGAAGCTGTTGCCGTTGCCGCCCTTTCGCGCCGCGTTATCCGTGGGGCTCGGCTCCATGCGCGCCGCCACACGCGGCATCGCGGCGGTGTTCAAAGCGGGCTACCTCCCCAGCGCGTTGGAGGTGGCCGATGAATTTACCCTGCGCGCCGCCACCCAACGCACCGGCAGCGATCGCTTCAACGGTTGCCGTGCGCACCTCATCATCGAGCTGGATGGACAGGAAAAAAGCGTACGCTCCGAGCTGCGGGATTTGAAAAAACTGATGGCCCCGCTCAAGCCGCGTTTTATTGACGCCGCGTTTGGCGCGGGAAAAGTGGAGGCCATTTGGGAACTGCGCCGCGAGTTTTCGTATTCTTTACGAGATACTGGCCTCATCAAATTAAATGAGGACATCGTCGTCCCGCGCGGCAAATTGGAGGAACTCTTTGCCTTCGCCGCGCGCCTTCAAAAAAAGCACGCCATGCCCATTGCCTGTTTTGGCCACGCCGGCGATGGGAACATTCACGTGAACGTGATGGTGGACGACACGAAGCCCGGGCACGCACGCCGACGCGATGCGGCGTTGGACGAGCTGTTCCGATGGGTGCTCAAGCACGATGGCGTGATCACCGGCGAACACGGCATCGGCCTTGCCAAAAAACGCTGGTGGCCATTGGCCGCTCCCACTGAAGTGCGTCGACTGCACCAAACCGTGAAAGATGCCCTCGACCCAAAAGGCATTATGAATCCGGGGAAGTTTTTAAACTAGGGCCGCGCGAGACACACGCTGAGTTCGCGCCCTTCGAATTCTTGTCCATTGAGTGTTTCCACTGCTTTGGCGGCGGCGGTGTCATTGGCCATGGTGATGAAGCCGCAGCCTTGCGAGCGATCGGTTTCGTTTTGGCGGACGTGATGGACTTCGGCTACTTCTCCGGCGGTGGCGAAATGTTCGGTGAGTGCTTCGTCAGTAACTTTGAAGGGCAGGTTGCCCACGTACAAAATGGCCATGGGCGGGAGGAAACCACGATGTGCTTGCGCGCGCAAGCTCAAGCCAAGCTTAGCGCGCGCGCTGCACGAGGGCCACAAATTCCCCTTTGGGTTTGCGTTCGGCGCCTGCCCGAGGCT
>CAUZWB010000409.1:0-2840 GCA_963583525.1 Verrucomicrobiia bacterium
TACAGGATATTTCCATCTTAATCAAAAAAGGAATAAAAGATGGCACCATCCCCCCGCACGGCCGAAACATTGTCAACGCGTTGCAAATGGAAATTGATGATCCAGATCATTGGGAATTTAATGATAAACAGATGAAAGGAGCTGAGCCGAGGTTCCAAAAATCGTTTCAGGACATTTGCGCTCAAGACAAGGCGTTGGGGTTTGATTGGGCCGACGCGAAATATCTTAGAACAGACACATCAAAAACTAAAATTGATTAATTGTATCCGGTGGGCAACGGGCCAATTTCAATTTATTTCGAGGCGAACAAAAAAGTGTTTCGTCTGAAAATGAATAATTGCTACAACTTACCAAGATGGGGATGGCTAATGAGTCAAACTCCTCTCACCCTCGAAGCGGTTCGCGAGAAGTAGTGGCCGTTCTTTTCTGCCGACAAGATACCGGCAGCACATTACTGAGCCCGCCGAATGACTTGGCCGGGACCGGCGGCATTGTGGCTATCATTTTCGACCACTGCTTTTCCATTCACCAAAACTAAGCGGAAGCCGGTGGCGTATTGGTGGGGGGCTTTGAAGGTGGCGTTGTCTTTTATTTTAGCGGGGTTGAAAACGACGATGTCGGCGGCGAAGCCTTTGCGGAGTTCGCCCCTGCCTTTGAGTTGGAAGGTGCGGGCGGGGAAGCTTGTGAGTTTGCGGATGGCTTCTTCGAGTTTGAGTTGTTTTTGATCGCGCGTGTAGCGGGCGAGGAATCGGGCGGCGTTGCCGTAGCCGCGCGGATGCGGCACGCCCACTTCGAAGGCGCGCACGCTGCTGTCGCTGGCAAACATCGTGTGCGGATGGCGCAGAAAAGCGCGCGCGTCGTCCTCGTGCATCCCGTGAAACACCGCGCTGGCGCCGCCGTTCGTTTCCACTTCAAAGATAAGCAAGATTTGGTGGTCGAGGTCGTCGTTGCCGTAGCGCAGTTTGGCGGCTTCTTTCACGCTAAGGCCGTTGAAGCGTTTGTCTTTTTTGTGATAGGCAATGACGGCGTAAGAATAGTCTTCCCGCTGGCGGCGGCGCAGGCGGTCTTTCATCCACGCGACGGTTTCGCGATGGGTCTTGGCGCTTTTGATGCGTTGGGAAAATGCGTTTGCGCCGCCGACAATCAACGCGTCGGGCAGCAACTGATGCAAGCTCGTGCTCGATGCGGTGTAGGCGTATTGGTCGTGCGTGAGGCGGATGCCATCGGCGCGGGCTTGATCGAGGCGGGCGAGGAGTTGCGGGTGCTTGCCCCACATCGGGCGGCCGGCGAGCTTAAGATGCGAAATGTGCGCGGGCAGCTTGGCTTGCTCAGCGATGGTGCAGACTTCGTCGATCGCATTAAAAATATTGGTGCCTTCGCTGCGCATATGGCTCGCGTAAATACCGCCGTGGGAGGAGACGGTTTTTGACAAGGCCACCAACTCATCGGTGCGCGCGAAGACGCCGGGCAAATAAATGAGGCCGGTAGACATTCCGAGCGCGCCGTCTTCCATTGCCTTGGCGATGTGTTTTTGCATCGCGGCCAACTCGGTGGCATTGGGCGGGCGGCGAAGGGAACCGCCCATCACTTGGCCGCGCACAGTTCCGTGGCCGATGAGGCTGGCGATGTTGGGGGAGAATCCGTTCTTCTCAAGCTTGGCGTAAAACTCACCGAGATTGAGTTTCGATGAACCGCAGTTGCCGAGCACCAAAGTGGTGACGCCCATTCGCAGAAAGTTTTCCGCCTTCGGATGGTAGACGATGTTTTCGGCGTGGGTGTGGACGTCGATGAAACCCGGAGCGATGGCGAGACCGTTGACGTCGATGATTTTTCCCGAGCCACCGGCCCGGGCTACATTGCCGACGCCGATAATGCGGCCATCCTTAATGGCGACATCGCCTTTGAACGGCGCGCGGCCGGTGCCGTCGTAAATCAAGCCGTTGCGCAGAACGAGATCCGGCGCGGCGTTTACGCCAACTACAAAACAAAGAGTAGCGAGGAGCACCCGCATATTAGGCCTCGCCGATTTGGGCGGCATAGCCGGCGGCATCGAGCAAGTGGGCAGTGTCGGGTTCGCCGTCGAGTTGCAGCTTGAAAAACCAACCCTCATCGAAGGGGCTGTCGTTGGTGAGTTCAGGGGTGTCCGCGAGTGCAGCGTTGATTTCCAGCACAGTGCCGGCCACGGGGGCGTACAAGTCGCTGGCGGTTTTCACGGATTCCACCACGGCGCAGTTGTCGCCCGCGGCGAGCACGCGTCCGGCTTCGGGCAGCTCGACGAAGACCACGTCGGTCAGCTCCGCTTGCGCGTGGTCGGTGATGCCCACGGTGGCGGTGTTGCCGTCAATGCGAACCCATTCATGGCTCTTGGCGTATTTCAGATTGTCGGGAATGTTACTCATTGTTTTTTGTATAAAGGTTTTTTGCAGACAGTCGCGGGGTAACGTTTCCCGCGAATGGAAATATCGATGGCGGTGCCTTCCCGCGCGCGGTCGATGTGCACCTGCGCCATCCCGATGCCGCAGCCGAGCGAGGGGCTTTGCGTGCCGCTGGTGACCACGCCGATGACCGGATCCGTTTCCTGCGGCTTGAGGCCGGCGTTGGCGACGGACCACACTTCTTTTTTGCTTTCGAGATTGTTGTACACTTCGTAGCCTTGGCGCGGAGGTGGGCATTTGCCGTTCATTTTGAAGGCGACAATTTTCTTTTTTGGGTGCTCATCCTTTTGCTTCATCAACGCGCTGCGGCCTGTGAATTCGCCTTTGTCCACCTTCACAAAATAACCACACCCCGCCTCGATAGGCGAAAGCGCCTCGCTCAATTCATGCCCGTAAAGCGGATAA
>CAUZWB010000410.1:0-2831 GCA_963583525.1 Verrucomicrobiia bacterium
ATCATTACTCGCCGCTTATTTGTCACTGCCTTCACGCTTTTGATTGCGCAAGTCGGTGTTGCTGAAGACAAAAAACAAAAACCGCTACGGGCTTTGCTGATCACCGGTGGTTGCTGCCACAATTACATTTTTCAAAGCAAGGCCCTGATTGATGGCGTGGCGAAACATGCGAAAGTGGACTGGACAGTCATCAATGAGGGAGGCAAGGGCACCAAGGCGATGATCCCGCTCTACAAGAACCCAAACTGGGCAAAGGGGTACGACGTGGTGGTGCATAATGAGTGTTTTGCCAACACCAGCGACAAGGCCTACGTGCAGTCGGTTACCAAGGCACATGAAGCCGGGGTGCCGGCCGTGGTCATCCACTGCGCGATGCACACTTATAGGGCGTCAAGTTTTGATGATTGGCGAAAATTTTTAGGTGTGACCAGCAAGCGTCATGAGCATCAGAGCACGTATTCAGTGAAGAAAGTGATCAAGAATCACCCCATCCTCAAGGGCATGCCGGACGACTGGAAGACGCCTAAGGATGAACTTTATGTAATTGAAAAACTTTGGCCCAACGCCAAGGCACTGGCCACCTCCGTGAGTGAACGTGACAAGAAAGAGCATGCAGTGATCTGGACACATCAGTATGGCAAAGCCCGTGTTTTTGGAACCACCTACGGCCATTCAGACGCCACCTTCAAAGACCCGGTGTTCCTGGGCTATGTCTCTCGAGGTCTGCTCTGGGCGGCAGGGCGGCTGGATACGGAGGAATAACTGCGCCAACAAGTTCGATATGAACAAACAAGCCGCCCTCGGACTTGTGGCAACCCCTAGCCCTCCTTCGCTACTCCGGACCCATATGAATATGGACACGCCGAAGATGGGCGATTACCGAAGCCGAAAATTTAATTGAGCCACTTGGAGGCTACTATTTCTTGAGGGATACTATTCCGGAGTCGATGAGTTTCCGCACGATCGCTTTGGCCATTACCTCATGACCTTCAGCTCGAAGATGACTGCGATCGGCATACAGGGGTTCAAATTCCAAGTTTTCTAAAACTTGCTTCATCGACAAATGGAACACTCCATTGGTCACGTGATCTTCCGCGATTTTTTCTAGACCATTATCTTCGAGACGCCTGCCTTCATTCACATCTTCAATAATGTATGCCTGCGAAACCAGCAAGATTGGGATATTCTTTGCCATAGCGACGCGGGTGCTTTCGCCTGTCATTTCTTGTACCCGTTGGTTCCATCTTTCCGTGGCCCCTTCGGATGACATTGCGACGATTTCGGCATCAGCATCGTTCTTGGCTTGTGAAATCCGGATGGAAGCGGGAATCCACCGCCAAAAAACTTTTTCTGTTTTCATTTCGTACACCCGCCTAAGAGCGATGCTTTTCATCGGCCAATTTCTGGGGTGCCACGAATTAAACTCAGTGCTTCGCAGGAATTCCCTTTCATCTTCAAATTCATTGGAATTATTGATATGCAACACAACCAGATCGGGTTTGTAATTTAACGAATGCACCAGAGTAAGGTGTTTTCGACGTGCACCGTGCCCGCCGATGCCGAGATTGTAGCTTTCGGCGGAGATACCCCGAGCTTTCAGCTCAACGGCAAGCCGTCCAGCGTAAGAGCTTTCCACGCTTGACCCGCGAGTCACGGAATCGCCGATCACGAAAATCCGGAAAACCCCTTCGGGTGGTTCGACAGTAAAGGATTGGGGCCGAAAGCGGCGACCGCCGGTGCGTTTGAGGTGAACTTGGCCGTCTTCTTCAATAAAACCAGCGGAGGGATGGAATCCATATTCAAACCGGCCGGACATATTGTCTTGGAAAAAAATTCGAACGGCCAGTTCCACTGCAATCATAAGGCATACCCCGAAGAGAAGGGCGTGGGAAATGAGGGGGTTGCTTTTCATTTTGAATTAGAATTGGAAGTATATGAATTCCTGATCGTTCACCATTGAGGTTGCTGTGAAAACAAAAAGCAGCAAGTAAATAAACCCACGCGTCGCCCAATGGTGGTGATCCAACGAAGCTTCATCGCGTTCCTTGAGCGTCGCCCATTGCAGAAGCAAAAGTGGCCCGATATGTAGCAGTAACCATCGGGCGGGCTTTTCCCATTCCATCGCGCCGGTCACTTGCCATTGGAAAATGCCGGTGAACCATAGATAAAATTGAAACATTGAATCCGACCTGAAAATTGCCCAACCGATCAAGGTGAGGCCGCACATCCCAATCCAACAAGCGAGCTTTGCCGCTCGGCCCGATTCACAGGCTTGTTGCCATCGGGGGGAATAATGAAATGCCATCAACAGGCAGGCGTGGTATGCTCCCCACAAAATAAATGTCCAAGCTGCGCCATGCCACAGCCCGGCCAAAACCATAGCAACGGCCAGATTTCTGCAGGTTGCACCCCAAGCTCCCTGATTACCACCCAGCGGAATGTAAACATAATCGCGGAACCAAGTTGAGAGCGTGATGTGCCACCGCCGCCAAAATTCGGAGGGGTTGAGCGCGAAATACGGGAAGCGGAAATTCAACGACAACTCGATACCCAAGAGACGAGCCGAACCCCGGGCGATGTCACTGTACCCCGAAAAATCGCCATAGATTTGGAAAGCAAACGCAAGCACACCCAGCAACGCCCAAGCGGTGTTGATTTCCGGATTGTCGGCAGCAAACACATGATTGGCCAAAATCGCGCAGTTATCGGCGACGAATAATTTTTTGAAAAACCCTATCAACAACAGACGCAGGCCAATATGTAAATGGCTGATATCCCACTTTGCCGGTGCAATCAATTGCGGAAGCAGCTTAGTGCTGCGCTCAATGGGG
>CAUZWB010000411.1:0-2829 GCA_963583525.1 Verrucomicrobiia bacterium
GCCACCGGCCAACCGGATAATGCGTTTGACGCGGTGACATTCGGATCTTCCTTTAACACCACGAACCGCCCCGAAGCCCTGCGCGAAACGCAGCGCATCCTGCGGCCGAACGGATGGTTTGCCTGTCTTTGGAACCACCGCGACCTGAACCATTCGCTCCAAGCCGAGGTGGAGGATTACATCAAGAGTCGCATCGTAGACTACGGCTACGGCACGCGGCGCGAAAACCAAACCGAAGTCATCCACGAAAGCGGGCTCTTCGAGGAACCCATTTTCATCGAAGCCTCATACGTAGCGCGGGTTCCGGCGGAGGCGTACGTGGAAGCGTGGCGCTCGCACGGCACGCTGCAACGCCAAGCGGGCGAGGCGTTCGACGGCATCATCGGCGGCATCGAGGCGATCACCGCGGCGCACGGCAAAGTGCTTGGGGTGGGCTACACCACGCGCCTGTGGGCCGCACAATTGAAGGAATAAATTTATGAAACACGTTGTCTTTTACAATCTACCCAACGCGGGGGCGTCCATCGTGATGCCGGTACTCGAAGAATTTGCAGCCGAAGCAGGCTGCAACTACTTCTCGGGGCCGGATGAATTCGAACAATTGGCCGCTGATATGGCCGCCGGACAACGTGCATTTCATTGGACCCACAGCGGGCCGGAGGTGTTTTCTGATCATCTTACGCGTGGTGATTTTCGCTTTATCTCCCTCACCCGCGATCCGCGTGATGTGTTGGTATCTCACGTTAAAGATTTCATTCACCGCAATTTACACGAAGGCAAAACGGAAAATGAATTGTATATTGAATATATTGAATCCAATTGCGGCGATATGTTTGACGATGCGAATTCCTGGCGGGCGCTGGAACAAGCAAACGTTTTGAACATCACTTTTGAAAAATTAAAGCGCAACATTCCTATCGGGCTCCGCCATATTATGGATTTTGCCGAGGTGCCGGCCACCGATGCCGCGCTGCAGGAATCGTGCGCGCGGCACAGTTTTGAAAGTGTCACCCAACGTCGGCGCGGGCAGGCAGGGGAAACCCTGCGTACGCAGTACTTGTACCGCAAGGGTATTTCCGGCGACTGGGCCAATCGGTTCGATGGCGAAGTAGCGCTGGATTTCCACAAAGCATTTGGTGGCGTCATGCGCCAATGGGATTATGAATCCAACGGCGAATGGGCGCGCTCCCACGCCCGTTACAAATCCGCCAGCCAAAATACCGCCCGCGAAAAACTGGGCGACTTACTCAGCAAACGAACCCTGAACACCGCCCCCGCATGATCAACCTCCTTGCCCGCCCCCGCAATGAGCCTGTAGCCACACCCAAACCCACCTTAAAATCCAAACATTATCGTTAAAGTTTTGTTTTAATTCGATTTTTAGCTGCATTTTTCGTCATTATTTCAAGTTCTGTTTACTCAGGTTTCCTATTCGATTTCAATAAAGTTGGCCCGAAAATTGCTGCTGTGGTGGCGACATGGATGTTGCAAAGCAATCCCCCCCCCGGGATACGGGTCATTACTCGTTGCCCACCGTATCGCTTGGACCTGTTGCGGATTGGTTCCGCGCGGGCAATTTCTGTGGCGCAGCCGGCGAACAGGGCCAAGCTGGATGGCGCCAGGCTGCGGCCTTGGGCTTGGTAGGCCGAATGGATTTAGCCCTCGATGCGTTGAAACACGAACGCGATCCCGAAGCTCAATTTTATTTTGCTGCAGCATTATGGATGGACAAAAAGGAAGAGAGGGCAGCCGAAGTGTTGCGGAAATTAGATTCGCCGGAGGCAAAAGAATTACTACGGCTCATCAGCAAAGATCGCATTGAGGTGGTGGCGCAAACGGTTTGGGAGACGGAACAGTTTACGGACAAAAAATTTGCCCTTCAGCACATTGGCCTGAAACGCACGCGGCGTGATGATAATGGAAATTCCGTAATGGATTGTCGCCCGGTAAAACCATTTTTGAGTGCGAGAGATTCCATTCAAGGCACTCCGGACTTTTATTTTGCGCACATGATTGAGTGGCAGTTTCTGCCCGATGACTTGGGCGACCTGCCCTGCCCCTCCTTTGGCACTACTTCGGATCTCGATTTGCACATCCAAAATAACGCACCGGTGTTGCCGGCGTTTGACGAGGTCATCACCGTCGGCGCGGAGGAATGGGCCAAAGCTAGCGCTCTACGGTCGGGGCCAGTGTGTACTTTCCCAAAACTATTTGGAATCGATATAGCAAGCCTTCCTGTTCTGGGTGAGGATTGTGTGCGCGATGTGGATTTGTTTATCTCCGGCACCATGCGCAGCCCGTATCATCCGGACAAGGCGCGCTTGCTGCAGCAATGGATCAAGGATGACAGTGCCCAAATCCGGCTCATCGATGGCTTTTTAGCACCGGCGGAATATTACGCCGAGATGGCCCGCGCCAAGGCGTCGTTCACTTATGTGCGACATCCGGGAAGCATGCCCTCGCGCGGCATTGAATCGCTGGCGATGGGGTGCGCGGTGCTGACACAGGAGGAAAGCGCGTTGCGATTGTTCGCCGGCGAAAATGAGGGCGTGGTGGCGTATCACACACAGCAGGATGACCTGATGAGGAACCTGCAAAAAATTACCGGCAACTGGGAAACATATCGGGACGCCGCCCAACGCGGGCGATCGATGGTGCGCACGCAATTTTCTCAACCGCTTTGCATTTCACAATTCCTGCGTTTTCTCACGGTGCGCGCGGCGATCGCCAAGGGGCGGAGCGGGCGGGCGGAGGCGCAGTCCCATCAGAAACGCGTGATCACTTCGCGCGGCTGGATGTATCCGCCGCCGGTAAACTACGCCCACATCA
>CAUZWB010000412.1:0-2828 GCA_963583525.1 Verrucomicrobiia bacterium
CAAGGCCATCAGCCATGAGCGAGCCAAGCATCACTTCGGCATCGACAAGATTTTTGGCACACCCCAGCGAGATCAAGCCCACACGGGTGGGGGCGGCAACAGCATTACGTTGAGACGAGCGGGCCATGGGCGCGGCCAGCCTAATGATTCCGAAAATAAAATCAAGAGCCGGAATCAAGCGATCCGAGCGGCAACAAATCCGCATCCGAAGTAGCATCCGGCGCATAGAGGCCCGGGCCGATGTTTTTCAAATGATCGGTGCTGTCGAACTCGCGTTTCCATTTGACGCCATAAAAAACGCCGGCGGCAAGAGCCACAAACACAAACACCGGCAGCACGAGCCGCCAGTTCACACGCGAGAAGGCGAGCATAATGGCGTCGAGAATCCCGGCGCGCAGGGCGGCGTTGCTGCCATCAGGCTGGCCTTCGCGGGCTTGGCCCATCTCGATATTTAGCTGTTCAAGCAGTGCCTCCGTGTCCAACTTCAGCATATTCGAGTAGCTGCGCACGAAACCGCGCACATACGCCGTCGCGGCAAATTCCTCAAAGCGGCCGCCCTCCAGCGCCTGCACTTGGTCGGTCTTAAGCTGAGTCGTCTCCACCACCTCCGCCAGCGCCAAGCCTTGCGCTTCGCGGGCGTGTTTAAGTTGTTCAGCCACCGTTGCCACGCAGCCAATCTAACTGCCGTTCACAATGATTGGCACAAAAAGTTATCCCAATGATATTGTGAACATTGGGTGAATCAATGCAGCCCGCAACATTTACAATGCCCGCGACTTTCGGTACGTTTCCCCGCCAAGTGAACAAGGCAACCCTTCACGCGATAGGTACGGGCGATGGTTGGGCCGGCGATTCGCGCGGCCATTCGGCGTTCGTTTACCGGCTCGGCGGACGCACGCTGCTGATCGATTGCGGCGAGCCGGTGAGCCGCCGCCTGCGCGCCGCCGGCATTGCGCCCAATGATCTCGATGGCATTTTGCTGACCCATCTGCACTGCGATCACATCGGCGGATTTTTTATGCTCATGCAGGGGTTTTGGCTTGAGAAACGCACGCGGGATTTGACCGTGCACATGCCCGCCGAAGGCCTTGAGCCGGTGCGACGAATGCTGGATGCCGCGTTTATTTTCCGCGAACTAATGCCCGCCGCGCTGGATTTTGCCCCGCTCACCGCCGGTGAGCCGCTGCAAATTGGCCCCATAAAAATCACCCCGCACCCCACCACGCACCTCGAAACATTGCGCCAACATTTTCAGGAAAAATATCCGCAAGGCTTTGAAGCGTTCAGTTTTATTTTGGAAACCGAACACACCCGCATCGCCCACAGCGGCGACATCGGCGCGGCGACTGATCTCGAGCCGTTGCTGGAAAAGCCGCTGGATCTCTTCTGCTGCGAACTCGCCCACGTGGAGCCCGCCGAACTCTTCTCGCTGCTTGCCACCAAACAAATCGCCCACGTCTGTTTCACCCACCTCTCGCGCCAACACCGCGAAAATATCGAAGCCCTGAAAACCCAAGCCGCCGAGGCATTGGGAGAGATGGAGGTGACGTTTTTGGAAGACGATCAGTTGGTTGAGATTTCAGATTGAAGATTTACGAGTGACGGTGGGTTTGTCCCTCAACCCCCGGGCCACCGTCCCGGGCTACAACCCGCGACCAACGGCCGCTATCGGCTCGACTGCATTAGAATCAAATCCTTCTTGTGGCGTTCGTTGTCCGCGCGCATTCGGGTGGACATTTTGGCGGCGAGGGCGCTGAGGAAGGGCGTGGCGATTTCGGGTTGTTGATCCACGAGGCGCTCGAATTCTTTGGCATCGATCTTGAGCAACACGCCGTCGCTATTGGCCACGATATCAGCGCTGCGTTTACCGCGGTCGAACAGTGAAATTTCCCCGAACACTTCGCCGGCCTTCAGCGTGGCGAGCAGCGTTTCCTTGCCGCCCACCATTTTGCGCACGCGCACCACGCCTTCGAGCAGCACAAACATCGCGTTGCCCACGTCGCCTTCGTTCACGAGGATTTCGAACTTCGCAAACTTTTGCACCTCCATGCTTTGCGCGAAGCGGCCGCGTTGTTGGTCGCTCATCCCCTTGAAAATTTCCACCCCCTCCAACGTGCCCACGGGAACGCCGGGAATGAGCGGGCTGTGCACGATGGTGCCGGGCTTCATCAAGCCCGCGGCTTTTTCAAAAAAAAGGCCCAACTCCGGCAACTCGCCGGCGCGCGCCCATTGCTCGGTGTCTTCCAGATAAAGCCAAATGGCATCGGTCACGCGCGCCTCGCGAATCCATTGGGTGAGCGTGGGGAAATCGATGGGGCCGTAAACCACGTCATCCGCAGCCCACACCTTGTAAGTTCGATTCGTCGCCATCGCCATCACGGGCAAGTTACGCGGAGGGAGAGAGAATGAAAAGGGGATTTTGAAGGCCCAATGACCAAGGCCCAAGGAAATCCCAGTGCCCAAATCCCAAGAGGGTGCGAAAGTTGGTTATTGGAATTTGGGTATTCCTTGGGCCTTGGGTTTTGAGGCTTAGGGCATTCCCGCCCTTAAACCAATTCCGCCACGCCTTGCCCTCTTCCATCCGCTCCGCCTCCGTCGAGGTCGATTAGGATTTCTCGGGGCTCGTGGCCTTGGGCGGGGCCTACGATGCCGCGGTCTTCTAGCTCGTCCATAATGCGGGCGGCGCGGGTGTAGCCGAGGCGAAGGCGACGTTGCAGTTTGGAGACGCTGGCTTTTTGTTCGCTGCGGATCACCTCGATGCATTGCTGGATGAGATCTTCATCCTCACCGCTGACGGCCGAGCCAGCCAATGCGGGTTTGGAAAGTTG
>CAUZWB010000413.1:0-2824 GCA_963583525.1 Verrucomicrobiia bacterium
CATTCATTCCACCCATGCCACCCATCATTCCACCACGGCCGCCATTCATTCCACCCATGCCACCCATCATTCCACCACCGCCGCCATTCATTCCACCCATGCCACCCATCATTCCACCACGACCGCTATTCATTCCACCCATCATTCCGCCACGGCCGCCGCCCATGCTTCCCATGCCGCCGCCCATGCTTCCCATGCCGCCGCCCATGCCTCCCATGCCGCCTCCCATGCCTCCCATGCCGCCGCCCATGTTGCCGAAGCGTTGGGCAGAAACAGAAAGAACGGTCACCAGCATTGTGGTGAGCAAAGCGATCTTCAAAGTAGTATTGTTGCGGTTCATACCGTTGGTTAAATCTAGTTCGGATTTTCTATATCCACAAGGCTTTTGCTCCGATATTTGCAATTTTTCATGTCCCAGTTTTCCTCCCAGTTCATAAGTTATTCACAGCATCCGGCGTGCCAGCGCTTCTTTGTCAGACGGTATTCCTCCCAAAAAGTTCCAATTATAACAAAAAAATGACAAAAAAACTGGCGTTTCGCCTGCTTGTGTTGCGGAACCGTTTCATTTATATTCGGCAGATGAGACCGATTCTTGCGTTTTTTTTGTGCAATTTCCACTTTTTTGTCATTTCAGCTGAGCGCGGAGCGGTAGCTACGGTGGATCCTTTGGCGACGGATGCGGCGGTGCGGGTGATGAAAAAGGGCGGGAATGCCATTGATGCGGCGGTGGCGGCGGGTCTGACTTTGGGGGTGGTGAATGGGTATAACTCAGGGATCGGCGGGGGTTGCTTTATTGTGGCGCGGCTGGCGGATGGGCGGGTGATTACGATTAATGGCCGCGAAACGGCTCCGGCGAAGGCGCATCGGGATTTGTATTTGCGCGAGGGCAAGGCGGATACGCAGCTGAGTCAACTTGGGGCGTTGGCGAGCGGAGTGCCCGGCGCGTTGGCGGCTTATGCGCGCTTGGCGAAGGCGCATGGGAAGTTGCCGCTGCGGGTTCATTTGGAAACGGCGGCCGATGTCGCCGAGAAAGGCTTTGCGATTCCGGCGGCGTACGCGGGACGCATTCGGGCGACGGCGAAGGGGCTTAAGCAATTTCCCGCGAGCGGGGCGTTGTTGTTGAAGGCGGATGGTTTACCGAGGGCGGCCGGGGAGTTGTTGCGGCAACCGGATTTGGCGCGGACGTATCGGGCGATTGCGAAGGAGGGGACAGGATGGTTTTACGGCGGGCCGTTTGCGCGGAGGACGGAAGTGTGGATGAAAACGAATGGCGGCATTCTTGCGGCGTGGGATTTTGCGAATTACAAAACGACTTCGCCGCCGCCGGTGCGGACGACTTATCGCGGGCATACGATTCTTGGAATGCAACCGCCGAGCTCGGGCGGGGTGCACGTGGCGCAAATTCTGAATATCCTTGAGCACTTTGATCTTGGTAAAATGGATTCGGGGTCGGCCGATTTTTTTCACGTCATTACTGAGGCAATGAAGTTGGCTTTTGCCGACCGCGCGCATTGGCTGGGCGATCCGGCCTTTGCCAAGGTGCCGCGCGGGTTGGTGGACAAGGCGTACGCTAAAAAACTGGCCGCGCGCATCCGCATGGATCGCGCCACGCCGGTGAAAACGCACGGCACGCCGCCGCGGTCCACGGATCATTTGTACAGCAAACACACGACGCATTTTTCGTGCGCCGATGGCGAGGGCAATTGGGTGGCCATCACCGCCACGGTGAACACCAGCTTCGGCAGCAAAGTAATCATCCCCGGCACAGGGGTGATTATGAATAACGAGATGGACGATTTCTCCATCGCACCCGGCGTGCCCAACGCGTTCGGATTACTGGGCGCGGAGGCCAACGCGGTGGCGCCGGGCAAGCGGCCGCTCTCGAGTATGAGCCCCACGATTGTTTTGAAGAATGGCAAACCCATCCTCGCCGTGGGCGCCGCGGGCGGGCCAACGATTATCACCCAAACGCTGTTGGCAATTATTCACACAATTGATTTCGACCGTCCCTTGAAGGAAGCGCTGGCGCAGCCGCATTTTCATCATCAATGGGCGCCGGACCAAATTCGCATTGAAAAAAAGGCAGGCGAAACAGTGCTGGCCGAATTACGCAAACGGGGACACGTGTTAAAAATTTACAACCGCATGGGAGCCACGCAAGCGGTGAGTTGGCGCAACGGCAAGTTTGAAGCGGCGCACGACCCGCGCCTGAAGGGCAAAGCAGTGGCGTATTGAGACAAAAAAAAATCTGCAAAAGGACTGGCCAAACAGGCTTGGCATCGGTACGATAAAAATCAGGTTCGGGACGGCCATGAACTGCAAGAATGCCAGACTGGAAGGTGAGATGATCCGCTTCGATTGCCCGTCGTGCGGAGTGGATGCAGATTTGGATGAGGCAACGCTCGACGAATTGTGGATGGATTTCCAAGGGCAAGTCACCTGCCCCCTGCCACAGGGTTGCAACGAGCAATACACCGTTCCTTCCCGGCAAGATTTGGAATCACTCCGCGCCTCAGGCGCGACCTCCACTCCCACTCAGGAAACCGATTCCTCCTCAACCGAACCTGAAGCAACCCCTTCCGAACCAGAACTCGATGAGCTGGAGCCTGAACCCGAAAAACCTAAATTCACCGGGCCCTTTCGGTACGAAAGCACGGCGAAGAATGAAGGTGCAAGCGCCGATGAATTTGGCGAGGTCGTCGCCCGCAACCGCGAGCAAGACACCCGGCAGCAATCGCCATTAGCCATCCGCACCTTTCGCCGCATCGATTGCATCCATCAGGGCAAAGATCGCTTCGATGATACGGTCTCTCAATTTCTGGGC
>CAUZWB010000414.1:0-2823 GCA_963583525.1 Verrucomicrobiia bacterium
GGTGCCGGTGCACGAGCCTTCCAAGCCGGTCATCGCGTTGCGGCGTGTTGGGGAGTCGGATTTGTTTGAGGGGATGCTGGAGGAGGAGAATGAAATTTACGCGTACGATCTTGCCATCACGTGGGGTAGCGGCGAGCAATGGCGCACGCGCGATGCGTTTTCTTTTTTGCCGACCATCAGCGATGATGATTTGTATTTGTTTAATCAGGGCGATGAACGGCGCGTTTACGAAAAGCTCGGCGCGCATCCGCGCCGCATTGACGGCGTGGACGGCACGAGCTTCGCCGTGTGGGCACCCAACGCGCAGCACGTGAGCGTAGTGGGCGACTTCAATGGCTGGGACGGACGGCATCACCCGATGCGGATGCTGGGGCAATCGGGCGTGTGGGAACTGTTCGCACCGGGTTGCGGGGTAGGGAGTCATTATAAATTTCAAATCTTAACCGCCGCTGGCGAGTTGCAGGAGAAAACAGATCCCTTCGGTTTGTTTTTTGAAATTGCGCCCAAGACGGCTTCGATTGTTTGGGACAACACCCGGTTTGCGTGGACCGATTCGGATTGGATCGCGAAACGTGAAAGAGCCGATCCGCTCGTGCAGCCGATGAGTATTTACGAAATGCACCTCGGCTCGTGGCGGAAAAAGGCCGAAGGCGAGTCGTTCAGCTACCGCGAGGTAGCGCCGCTCTTGGTGGATTATCTCCGTCGGATGGGATTTACGCACGTGGAATTTTTGCCCGTGGCGGAGCACGCGTACTATCCTTCGTGGGGCTATCAAGTTACCGGTTTTTATGCGCCGAGCAGCCGCTATGGCACGCCGGAAGATTTCCAGTTCCTCATCAATACCCTGCACGAAGCGGGCCTCGGCGTGTTTATTGACTGGGTGCCCGCGCATTTTCCGAAGGACGACTGGGCGTTGGCGCAGTTTGACGGCACGTCGCTTTTCGAGCATCCGGATCCCGAGCGCGGAGAGCATCCGGACTGGGGCACGGCGGTGTTTGACTTTGGTCGACCTGAGGTCAAAAATTTCATCGCCGCCAATGCTCGGTTTTGGTGCGATGTCTTTCACGTGGATGGACTGCGCGTGGACGCAGTGGCGTCGATGTTGTACCTCGATTACTCGCGCGAGGAGGGCGAGTGGACGCCGAACATCCACGGCGGCAATCAAAACCTTGAGGCCGAGGAGTTGCTGCGCCACACCAACCACGTGGTGCACAGCGAATTCCCCGGCGTGGTGACGATGGCGGAAGAATCCACCGCATGGCCGGGGGTCACACGCGCGGCCAACGCCGGTGGGCTTGGGTTTACTTTTAAGTGGGACATGGGTTGGATGCACGACACACTCAAGTTCCTCCAAAAAAAATCCACGCAACGCTCGGCGCAACAGGAAAAATTCACCTTCGCTTCGTTGTATCGCGATCAGGAAAATTATCTGTTGCCGCTCTCGCACGACGAAGTGGTGCACGAGAAACGCTCGCTCATCGGCCGCATGCCCGGCGAAGGCACGGAGCCTTTTGCAAATATGCGTTTGCTCTTCGGCTATCAATGGCTTTTCCCCGGCAAACAACTTCTCTTTATGGGCGGAGAAATCGGCCAACGCACCGAGTGGAGCGAAGACGCGGAAGTGACTTGGGAAATTCTGAAAGAAAACAAACTCAACGCCGGCTTGCAACAATGGGTGGCGGATCTCAACCATCTTTACCGCGACGAACCCGCGCTGTGGGCGGGCGATTATTCCGAGGGAGGTTTCTACTGGATTGACAGCGCCGATCACGCCGCCGGAGTGGCCAGCTTTGTGCGCCAAACGCCCGATGCTTCCCGCCAAGCGTTGGTGTTGCTGAATCTCGGCAACGCCTCGCACGCGGGCTACCGCATCGGCCTCCCGCGTGCGGGGTGGTGGGGCGAGGTGCTCAATAGCGATTCCGAATATTACGGCGGCGCAAACCACGGCAACGGCGGTGGCGTTCATTCGCAGGAAACCCCGTGGCACAGCCAGCCGTGGTCGGCGGAGTTTACGTTGCCGCCACTGAGTTGTTCGGTTTTTTTGTGCAATTGATTCACACCCTGTCGATATCCTCTGTTTGACTCCCGCTGTGCATTGGGCATTTTGGTTGCCCTTGGAGGAACAAGCTGAAACCGCCAATAAAGTTGACAAAAACCCTGTTTTTTGGTAGGGAATCGTGACCAAGGAAGTTGCCTTTTCAAGGAGGTAAGGCATGAACACATTACATTTGCTGGCAGCGGCTGGCTCGGCTCCGGCTGAGACCAAGCCTACGTTCCAATATGTTTGGGACCAGTTGGAAGGACCGGGATTGGCGATCATCGTCGTCCTCGTCCTATTCTCCACCTGTGCCTGGGCGGTGATGGCCACCAAGGCGTGGCAGCTGCGCCGTGCCCGAAAATATAACCGCTATTTCGACAGCGAATTTCGCGGACAAAAACGTGTGCTCGCCATGTTCGAGCGCCGCATTTCGACGGAGGGTTGCCCACTTTTCAACGTCTATCAGGAGGGCTGTATGGCCCTGGAGGAAAGGTTGCGCGACAAGGAGGGCAACCGACACCGCTACGTGTCGTTAAAATCCATGGAACACATCAAAGGCTTAATCGAAAGCGCCGTGGCACGGGAATCCGTGGCGCTGGAGTCGGGCTTGATTTTGCTCGCTATCGCCGTGAGCGGCGCACCCTTCATGGGATTGCTCGGCACGGTGTGGGGTGTGATGGAAGTGTTTAGCCGCGCTGCCCAAGTAGGCAATGCATCGCTCACCACCGTAGCCCCCGGCGTGGCGGCGGCGTTGGCCACCACGGTGGCCGGGCTGCTCGTGGCCA
>CAUZWB010000415.1:0-2807 GCA_963583525.1 Verrucomicrobiia bacterium
AGTCCGCGCCATCTCCATGGTTCCTAATATTCCGAGTCCGCCCATTTTTTAATTCTAGGTTAAATTTATTTCACCGGGGGTTACTGCATTTTCAATTCAGCCTGCAGCGCGCCGGCTTCTTTCATTGCGGAAAAAATCGTCATCATATCGCGCGGGGTCGCGCCGAGGCTGTTGAGTGCCTCGGAAACTTCCTGCACCGTGGGCAGCTCGGGAAACACGTGCAGACCGCCACCGCCCTCGGTGACCTTCGCCACATCCGCCGGCACCCGCTGGGTGGTGCCCGTTTGCGACAACGCGTTGGGTTGCGAAATATCTTCGCTCTTGGCCACCGTGAGATAAATGTTGCCGTGCGCCACGGCGCAGCTAAGCACCCGCACGCGGGAAGTGGCCACGATGGTGCCGGTGCGTTCATTCATTACCACGACCGCCCGGGAATCGGGCACCACGGTGATGGCCTGCAATTGTGCGGCGAAATCCACCGGCGCGGCGCGAAATTGATCCGGCACTTTAATGCGGATGGTGCCGCCATCAATGGCCGTGGCAAAATTACCCACACCGCCAAGGCGCTGCGCCTGACCGAGGATGGCCTCCTTCATCCGCGCAGCCAGCACCTTGTCGGGCGTGCGCAGAAAAATTTCCATATAGCCATCCACTACGAGGGTGACGGGCACTTCACGTTCCACCACTGCGCCATTGATGAGGATGCCGCCGGTGGGATGGTTCTTGGTCACCTGCGCGTTGCCGGTGCCGAGGGAAAATGAATTGTTACTGAGCGGCCCGCTGGCCAGCGCAAACACACGCCCGCCCGCGGTCAGCGGTGCCATATGCAGGTAGCCGCCAGTCAACGACGTGGAGTCGCCCATGGAGTTGATGGAAATATCAATCCGCGAACCTTTTTTGGCGTAGGGGTTCAGGTTTGCCGTGAGCGTCACCACGGCTGAGTTTTTGGTGGAGACCGAGCTGGCGGGCACGTTGATGCCGTAATGCTTCAGCAAATTCGCAATCGCCTGTTTGGAATAAATTGTATCCTTGTCGCCCGTATTGTTCAGGCCGGTGACCACGCCTACGCCGCTAATGGCATTGGGATGTTCGCCCTTGAAAAAGGCGATGTCCTTGATGCGCACACCCCCGCCCACGGCACTGGCGCGCAGCGGGCTGACAGTCCGCAAGTTGGCGGAGGGATTGGCGGTGGGTGGAATCGTGATGCCCGCTTGTTGCCCGAAGGCGAGCAGCGGAAGCATTGCCAGGATTGGAATTTGTAAATATTTCATAGTCAGATTTTTAATTAAAAGATTCGTGGATTAAAACGGGCTTACTTTGTCCCAGAATTTCAGGAACCAACCTTTGTTTTGTGAGTCGGAAATGACGCCGGTGTTCACGTAACGAATCTGCAAATCGGCCAGACGCTCGCTCATCACCATATTGGAGGAATCAACATCCTCGCGCCGCACCGTGCCGCGCAAAATGGCCACCTGCGTTTCACCGCCATAAGAAGTTTGGCGCATGCCCTCGATCACCATCGTGTTATTGGGCAGCACATCCACCACGCGCACGCCGAATTTGGCGGTAATTTTATCCACGTTCTTCGTGGTGCCTTTGCCTTCGTGCGTGGTGGTGTTATCGAAAGCCATTTTCGGATAGGTGCCCTGATGCTTGCCCAACTGGCTGCCCGCAGTGGCGCCCGCCTGGGTGCCGAACAGAAAACTGGTGATGCCCGCGTTGGCCGAGCCCACGCGGCTGGTGGTGCTCTTGTTATCGCGATCCACCGTGGCCGATTCAGAAACGGAGACAAACAGAATGTCACCAATCGCGCGTGCAGTTTTGTCCAGCGCCGGTCCACGGCTGGAGCCATCTTTCCAAAGTGAATCCGCCAAGGCGCTGCCGGCCAAAGCGAGGGTGAGTGCGAGTGTAAAAGTGTATTTCATAATTATTTACCGTTGGGGCTAATGAATTTAACGGACACCGTGTCGCCGTTCACCACGGTGCCGCGGATTTCCTTAAAAGATTTGGGATTGCGCAGGCGAATCACATCGCCCGGCGCGCCGTCTTCCAGCGCAACCACCGGGAGCCGGATGTGCAGCGCCTTGTGGCGAATCACCGCCTGCACGGTTTGATTGCGCAGCACCACCGGCCGGCGGCGCACATGGCGCGGTTGCAGCACGGTTCCCGCCGGCACGGCCTGAATGATTTGCAGGTCATCGGTCAACTTGTCACCTTCCCAAATGCCGGTGCGCAGGTTGATGACGTCCACTTTTTTGCGCTTGAGCGAAACTCGGTCGAGGGACGCGAGACGGTTGCAATATTTGGTGGCCACCCACACCTCGCGCAGGAGGGCGGCTTTGAAAAATGCGGTGTGTACACCGCGCGGTTGGTCGCCGACGGTTACTGAAAATTTAATGGTCATAAACGCTCCCAATCCGCCGGCGGGCGCTTGGGTGATTTTCACAATGAGCGGGAATCCTTCGGGCACTTCCACCTTCGGCAGCGGTCGCACGGAGGTGAGCATCAGTTCGCCGCCATCCAGCTCCAGTTCCTCGGTGAGGGCCGCGGTGATGGCGGGCTGCAAATCGGCCAACGCCCCAAAGCTTGCGGGAGCGGCGGCGAGGAGGATGAGGGTAAAGATTTTCTTCATGTTCAGTTAGAGAGTTTGGGATTAGCCGCGCAAGCGGTTGCTCATTTGCATCATTTCGTCCGCGGCTTGGATGGCTTTGGAATTAATTTCATAAGCGCGCTGGGCCTTGATGAGGTTCACCATTTCTTCCACTACTTTTACGTTGGAAAGCTCCAACCAACCTTGTTGGACCGAG
>CAUZWB010000416.1:0-2807 GCA_963583525.1 Verrucomicrobiia bacterium
CGTGGGGTGGGTGGGCCGTTGAGGGTTGGGGTTTTGCTGTGTTCGATAACAAGACCGCGCGGAGAAATGAGGCTTGCGATTTCGGCGTCACCAAATTGTTCGAGCAGTCCAAAGACGTTGCGGTAAATGGGTTCCTCCCAAACGCGGTTCCGTTCTGAAAAATAGCCGCTCACCAGCGTGGTTTGAATGCGTGAATCTAGAGCGGCAGAATAAAAGGCAATTAGTCCACCTTCGTGATAACCCGCAACACCGATTGGGGTGGCGATTGGTTGCTTGGCATTTTCGGCGACAAACCAGTCAACGACGGCCAACACTTTTTGTACTTCGTAGCCAATGATGTGGCGGCCCATTTGGAATGCTTGTCGGTATATCCATTCGCGATGAGTTTGGTTGGTGAAGCGCACGCGGGCGTCGCCGGAAAATTCATCGCTACGGCTGATCAGCGTGGGCACGACTACTTGGCAACCGGCAGCTGCCAATCGACGGGCAAATTGGGCTTGCGCGGGAATGCCCGGCGAGATGCCGGCGAGTTGCTCGGGAGTTTGATCGGCATCGGGCAGTGCGATGACTCGTGCGCGAATGGTTCCTTTGGGTTGAATTAATAATCCTTCGCCGTGTATTCCCGGCAGCACCGGCCAGCGTACGGCGTGCACCGTCATCGTTTCGTCTTCATAGCGTAATGATGAGGCGGTGGTGGTGCTGATGAATTCCAGCGCGGTGATGGGTAATCGTTTATCCACTGCGCCGATGATGGTGCGGAAGCGGTCGCGATTTTTTTGGATGGAGGCTGTGTAGCTTTTTGCAGTGCGGCGATCGTGTTTCCAAAAATTTGCACGAAGTTTAACACTAGCGTCGGTTTCGCGCATAAGAAAACGATCAATGCCGGCGACCATTTGCTCGGAGAGGTCACCTTCCATTGTGAGCGGTCGGGTATTGGGGAGCTGTGCGGCGTGCAGTTTGCCGACCAAAAAGCTAAAGAATAGAATGGAGTAAATGCGCATGCCTAATGGCAACGCCAAGTACCCCTTCTGTCAAAAGAATAATGCGTTTACGAAACTATTTCACCCACGCTAACGAGCTCCCGGTTCTTGAGACCATCGAAGATTTTGAATTGTTCGGCGTGGAATGACGTGTCTCCACGAAAGGCGAGTTTCACGAGGTGTTTCTTCTCGAGGTTGATGAGGATGTCCTCGTCCTCACGGCGGAGGCGGTCGAGCACGTTGGGGTTTACGACGATTCGCAATTGGTAATCATCGTCATCGCCCGGTTGGCGTTTGCGCAACAGTTCGTCGAGTTTGCGTTGGATTTCCACGCTCATTGTTACGGGCGTTTTGATGTGGCCGCGGCCTTTGCAGTAGTCGCACTCGTCGTAAAAGGTGGAGAGCACGCTCTCGGAATGGCGTTGGCGGGTCATTTCCAGCAGGCCGAGTTGCGAGATGGGCAGTACGTGGGTTTTGGCTTTGTCGCGTCGGAGGCCTTCCTTCATTCGCTGCATGACTTTGTCGCGGTCGCGGCGTTGTTTCATGTCAATGAAATCAATGACGACGAGGCCGCCCATATTGCGCAATCGCAGTTGGCGGCAAATTTCTTCGGCGGATTCGAGGTTTACTTTAAGGATGGTGCTGCTTTGATCTTTGCCGCCTTTGTGACTGCCGGTGTTGACGTCGATAGCGACGAGCGCTTCGGTTTCATCAATCACAATCGCGCCGCCGCCTTTGAGGGTGACCTTGCGTGAGAAAGCTTGGCCGAGTTGGCGGGAGATGTTGAGCTTGTCAAAGATGGGCTGCGGTTCGCTGTAGTATTCCAGTTTATTTTTGGAACGCGGGGAAATCCGTTCGATGAGTTTTTGCATCCGTTCATATTCGGATTTGTTGTCGATCAGAATGCGGTGCACATCTTCGGTGAGAAAATCGCGTACAGTGCGCTCGATGAGATCCGGATCGCGAAAGGCGCAATTCGGCGTGGGCTTGTTCTCGATGCGGTCCTTGACCGTTTCCCAAGTCTCCTTGAGCATCGCGAGGTCGCGCACGAAGTAGCGTTGCTTTTGTCCTTCACCGGCGGTGCGAATGATGGCACCCATATTATCCGGGATGTCGAGTGAGCGCAGAATTTCTTTGAGGCGCTTGCGTTCCTGCGGATCCTGCACTTTTTTGGAAATGCCGAGTTGATCGGACGCGGGCAGCAGCACAATGAAACGGCCGGGGATTGCGAGGTGCGTGGTGACGCGCGGGCCTTTGGTGCCGATGGGGCCTTTGGTGACCTGGATGACGATGTCGCTGCCGACGGGATATTTTTGGGGGATATCCTTGCGCGTGAGGCGCGGGGCACTGCGGCGATTGCTTTTGCGTTCCACCATTTCGTATCGGTTATCGAGGTTGGTGGGGGTGATATCCCAATAATGCAGAAAAGCATTTTTCTCGATGCCGATGTCCACAAAGGCGGCTTCAAGGCGATCTTCGAGGTTTCGCACTTTGCCTTTGTAAATGCTGGCGACGATGCGTTCGTCGTTGTTGCGTTCGATGGTGAAATCTTCGAGCACGCCTTTTTCCATCAGCGCCACGCGGGTTTCGAGCGACTCGGCGCTGATGATGATTTCTTTGTCAGAGTCCTGCTTGGGCAGGAGCTTGCGGATGATTTTTTGCGCGGCGCGTTTTACCGAGGCCATCACGCCTTTTTCTTCGGCGGGTTTTTTGGGCTTGGGCTCTGTGGTTTCCTGCGCGACTTCCACTGGCTCAGGCTTGATGCCGGCCGCTTCATTTTCAGCTGCGAGAATTTCCGCCTCGTGATGTTTTTCGTAAACCGGTTCA
>CAUZWB010000417.1:0-2802 GCA_963583525.1 Verrucomicrobiia bacterium
GCATTTGAGTTATGCAAAAAAATTGAAAGTGCCCCGGGCTTGGAGCTGGCGGGGCTGCATGCATACGATGGACACAATCACGGGTCGGATGTGGATCAACGTGAGGCTCAATGCGAGGCAGATTTTGTGCCGGTCCTGGCCTTTAGGAAAGAACTGCAAGCGGCTGGGATGGCAGTGCCGAATTTGGTTGCCGGAGGATCGCCGACATTTCCCATCCATGCGCGGCATAACGATCGCGAATGCAGCCCGGGAACCACGGTGCTTTGGGATGCGGGCTACAGCAGGGAATGTGCGGACATGCCTTTTGAGCCGGCGGCGGTACTGCTTACACGGGTCATCAGTAAGCCGGGTGAGAATCGCCTTTGTTTCGATCTTGGGCACAAACCATTGCCTCGCGCATGTGTGATCGGCCTGGAAGAGGCTGTGCACGATGTGCATAGCGAGGAACATCTCGTGCTGGAAACCCCGTTAGCCAAGGATTGGGCGGTGGGCGATTGCGCTTATGCCATTCCGGAACATATTTGCCCCACCGTGGCATTGCATGATGAGGTGTGGGTGGTGTCCGATGGTTCGGCGGCGGCGCGCTGGGAGGTTTCCGCGCGGCGGCGGCGGCTGGGGGTGTGACTTTCCGCCAGTCGGTCGGCGGTTAATTCTTTTTCGGCGCGGGTTCAGGCAAATCAGAATCTGCGGGCCCGGGTTCTTCTACGGGATCCGGAACGGAATCGGTTACTTCTTTTTCGGAACACCCGGCCGAAAACATCAACGGGAATGCCAGCACTGAGAGGGCGAGGGTCTTGGTCAGTGGATGTAAAATTTGTTTCATAATCAAACCTGAATCGCCGTTATTTCTGGTGAAGCGACAGAGAAAGTCAATGACTTTGTCTCGCTGCGACAGTAACCTCCGCCGATGTTGATTTTGGATGCTCATCTCGATCTTTCGATGAATGCGATGGAATGGAACCGTGATCTCACACAGCCGGTTTCCATCCTGCGCGAACGCGAGGCGGGGATGAGCGATTTAAAAGATCGTGGCCGGGGAACGGTGTCGCTCCCCGAAATGCGCCGCGGTTCCGTGGGCTTGTGCGTGGCCACACAAATTGCTCGCTATGTAAAGCAGGGCAACCGGCTTTCCGGTTGGCACTCGCCTGAACAGGCGTGGGCGCAAACTCAAGGCCAGCTCGCGTGGTATCGCGCAATGGAGGCGCGGGGGGAGATGGTGCAAATCACCGATAAAGACAGCCTCAATCGTCATGTCGATTTATGGGAAAACAATCCGCCGAACGACGCGCCCATTGGCTACATTCTTTCACTGGAAGGCGCAGACTCCATCATCACACCCGCGTGGCTGGAAAAATCCCACGCACAGGGTTTGCGCGCGCTGGGGCTGTCGCATTATGGGCCGGGCACGTACGCGCAAGGCACGGCGTCCACTGGCGGGTTGGGGCCGCGTGGGCGGGAATTGCTCGCAGAAATGGAGCAGTTCAAGCTCATCCTCGATGCTACTCATTTGTGTGATGACAGCTTCACCGAAGCGTTGGATGCCTTTGGCGGTTCAGTGTGGGCGAGCCATAATAACTGCCGAGCCTTGGTGCCGAATGATCGCCAGTTTTCTGATGAACAAATCTTGCGACTCATCGAGCGCAATGCAGTGATTGGGGGCGCGTTGGACGCATGGATGATGGTGCCGGGTTGGCAACGTGGCACAACCACGCCTGAATCTTCCGGAGTGAAGCTGGAACACGTGATTGACCACATGGATCACATTTGCCAACTCGCGGGCAACGCTCGGCACATCGGCATCGGCACGGATCTTGATGGCGGCTTCGGTCGCGAACAAAGTCCCGGCGATCTCGACACCATTGCCGACCTCCAGCGTTTGCCGGAGTTGCTGTCCGCGCGCGGGTATTCACAGGATGAAATCGTGGGTGTGATGCATGGAAATTTCCTGCGCTTCCTGCGCGAGGCGTGGTAGCATTTGGGCATGCAACTCATTCGATTGTTCCCCGTTTTTTTGGCCGCAACTGTTTTCGCGGCAGACCTTCCGCAAAAAGAATTTCCATTGTGGTTCGGCAAAGCACCCGGACAGAAGGGCGATACGCTGCGCGACATCCCGACGTTGACGCCTTATTGGGCGGCCAAGCCCACGGGCGCGGCCATGGTAATTTGCCCCGGCGGTGGCTATGGCGGGCTGGCGCCACACGAAGGCAAGGGCTATGCCGATTGGTTGGCTGCGAAGGGGATTCACTGTTTTGTTTTAAAGTATCGGCTCGGTTCGGCGGGCTATCGCCACCCGGTGATGTTACAGGATGTTTCGCGTGCTGTACGCACAGTGCGCTATCGCGCGGCGGATTGGAAAATTGATCCGCAACACATCGGCGTGATGGGCTCCTCGGCCGGCGGGCATTTGGCATCCACCCTCGTGGCTCATTTTGAGAATGGCGATCCGGACGCAAAAGATTTGATTGACCGTGTCAGCTCGCGGCCCGATGCGGCGGTTTTATGTTATCCGGTCATCAGCATGGGAAAGTTTACACACAAGGGTTCCAAACGAAATTTATTGGGTGCAACCCCCGCGCCGGAATTAGCAAAATTACTTTCGAATGAACTTCAGGTGAAACCCAATTCACCTCCGTGTTTCATTTGGCACACGTGGGAAGACAAAGCCGTGCCGGTGGAAAACAGCCTGCTCTTTGCCGGCGCGTTGAGGCAAAAGGGGGTGCGAGTGGATTTGCATATCTATGAAGCCGGCCGGCACGGGTTGGGGCTGGGCGGCGGCCGCGCCGGGGGCAAGCTGCATCCGTG
>CAUZWB010000418.1:0-2790 GCA_963583525.1 Verrucomicrobiia bacterium
TTTCCGGCTGTGAATTTACTGTGGAACTCGATGGCTTTGAGCTGCATCTGCTCGGCTATTTTTTGGACCTCGAAAACCCGCGCCTCCTCAGCGAACTGGCCAAGTATCAGAAAGTGCGCCGCAATCGCATTCACGAAATGGTTGCCAAACTCAACGGACTTGGCATTGATATCACCGGCGAAGATGTAATGCGCATTGCCGATTGCGATGCGCCGGGGCGTCCGCATATTGGTCGCGCGTTGGTTGAGGCAGGCCATTGCCGCAATCTTGATGAGGCGTTTAATAAATGGCTCAAAAAAGGCAAGCCCGCTTGGGTGACCAAGGCGAAGCTGAGCGCGGCGGAGGCCATTCGCCTCATTCACGAGGCCGATGGCTTAGCGGTGCTCGCGCATCCGGGGTTGTATCATCGTGACGAGGTCATCCCGCCCTTGGTTGAATTGGGAATGGATGGGCTCGAATGCCTCTACACGCGACACAGCACGCCGATGACGGAGCATTATTTGATGCTCGCGGAACAGTACGATTTACTGGTCACCGGCGGCTCCGATTGCCACGGTGAAAATAAAGGCAAACCGCTCATTGGCGCGGTGAAAGTGCCGGTGAGTTTTATCCAGAAAATGAAATTAGCCGTGGCTGCGTAAATGGGCTTGTTCGATAAATTCAAGGCGGGTCTCCAGCGCACGCAAGCCAAGCTGTCGCACGAGATTAACCGCATCGTTTCCCGCTCACCCAAGCTGGATGACGATACGCTCGAGGAAATCGAGTACACCCTTATCAGCGCGGATCTCGGCCTGCCAATGACCCAGCGAATTCTGGCGGCCATCAAAGACAGCTACGAATCGCAAGGCAAAGAAGGCCTCGACGTATTGGCCGTGGCGCGTCGCGAAGTGGTCAGCACCTTTAATGATGAAATCCCGGGTTTGAATCGCCAACCCGAAGGGCTCACCGTGGTTTCCCTTGTCGGCGTGAATGGCACCGGAAAGACCACCACCGCCGCCAAGCTTGCCCATCGCGTTCAAGCTTCGGGCGACATCGCGATGCTGGCCGCGTGCGATACCTTTCGCGCTGCCGCCGTGGAGCAGCTCAAGGAATGGGGCGGACGATTGGATGTGCCGGTTATCGCTGGCAGCTACGGTGCCGATCCCGCTGCCGTGGGGCACGATGCCCTCAGTGCCGCGCAAACGCGCAAGGCGGATTACCTTTTCATCGACACCGCCGGTCGGCTGCACACCAAAAGCAATTTGATGCAGGAGCTGGAGAAACTGCACCGCGTGATTGGCCGACAAGCTGAGGGCGCGCCGCACGAGGTGCTGCTCGTGCTCGATGCCTCCACCGGAATGAACGCGCTGACGCAAGCGCGTGAGTTTAATAAAACCGTTCCGCTCACCGGCCTCGTCATCACCAAACTTGATGGCACCAGCAAGGGCGGGATGGTGGTGGCGATCCATCAGGAAATGGATTTGCCCATCAAATTTATCGGCCTCGGCGAACAAGCGGATGATTTGCAACCCTTCGACGCCGCGCAGTTTGCCGAAGCACTGTTTGCGGAGTAGACTTCCGCCGTGCAAAAACCCGATGAGATTCGTATGCGCGAGGCGCTCGCCTTGGCGCGCAAGGGTTATGGCCTCACTTCGCCCAATCCAATGGTCGGCGCGTTGCTCGTGAAAGGCAGCGTGGTAATCGGCCAAGGCTGGCATCGCCGAGCGGGAGGCCCGCACGCAGAAATCAACGTGCTCAACCAAGCGCAGCGCCGCGATTACAATGTGAAGGGCTCGACGCTGTACGTCACGTTGGAGCCCTGCAGCACCACCGGCAAAACGCCGCCTTGCACGGAGGCCATCATCGCGGCGGGCATCGCGCGCGTGGTGGTGGCGGCCAAAGATCCTAATCCCGCTCATGCCGGCCGCGCCTTTCGCGTTCTGCGGCGCGCGGGGATTGAGGTGGTGAAAAATATTTTGGCCGATGAAGCGGTGGAATTGAATGCGGCGTTTAATCATTGGATTGTGAACGGCACGCCGAGGGTCACCGTGAAAGCGGCGATGACGCTCGATGGTAAGATTGCCACGGAGCACGGCGAGTCCAAATGGATCACCGGCGAAGCCGCGCGCCGCGAGGGAATGCACCTGCGCAAAGGTGCGGATGCAATTCTCGTTGGCATCGAAACTATTCTTGCCGATGACCCCAGCTTAACTGTGCGCGCGTCACGCGGCGGTGATCGATTGCGTCGGATTATTTTGGACTCCAAGGCACGCACACCGGTGACTGCTAATCTGGTGTCCGATGAACACGCCGCGCTCACCACGGTGGTGGTTGTCAAAGGCGCGCCCACGCGACGGGTGATGGCATTGCGTAAACGCGTGAACGTCATTGAAGCTCCCGCGCGCAAGGGGCGCGTGGATTTGCGTTGGCTGCTCAAACGGCTGGGGCGCGAGGAGGTCACAGATTTGCTTGTCGAAGGTGGCGGTGAAGTGAATGCCTCTTTCTTTGAAAACAAACTGGTGCAACGAGTGGCGTTTTTTTATGCGCCCAAAGTGCTCGGCGGAAAGCACGCGCGACCCGCCGTGGGCGGCAAGGGCGCGGCGAATTTGAAACAGGCTCCCAAGCTCACAAACGTACAATGGCGGCGGCTCGGGCCGGATTTGTTGTTGACGGCGCGCGTGGCGGGCGATTGAGTGCGGCGCGATGTTTACGGGCATTATCGAAGAGACCGGCACGGTGGAATCCATCCAGCCGAGCGACAAATCCATTCGGCTCACGCTGACCCTCCGCAAAACCGGTGGCGGCCTTAAG
>CAUZWB010000419.1:0-2767 GCA_963583525.1 Verrucomicrobiia bacterium
GCGTGATCGTTTCCGTGAGCGAAACAATGCTCGCCGGATCATCCATCGGCAGTAGTTCTAAATACCGCCAAAGCGTGGGCGGACGACCAAAGAGTGCTTTCTTGGGAAACTCCTTTTTCACCAAATCCAAATCATACCGCACCCAAAGCGGCCGCTGACAGCGCGTGCACAGTCCGTGCACCTCGCCCGCAGGATATTCCGTACCACAATCGGCACACTCCAAATGCGTTACAAAAGGCATGCGCGAAGAAAACGCATTTACGTGTCCGCCGTCAAGGATGGTAAGGAGACGCCCATGACGTACCTGCCGCGATGCAAGCTTGAATCAACCCATCCAATTCAGGCAAAGTCCCCGCCGTTATGGCACGGAAAATTCGTATGGGCTTTATCGGTGTAGGCTCGATGGGCTTCAGTCATTTGCAGTTGTTCCACAAGGACTGTGGCAAACAGGCTGAAGCCGTAGCCCTCTGCGCCCGCGACGCCGGGCGCATCCAGCGCGCAATGAAAGTTGCGCCAAATATGACGCTATTCAAAAAGGAAAACGACCTCATCCAAAGTGACCTTGATGCAGTTGTCATATCTTCGCCGAACTTTACCCACGTGCCGTTCGCGCTTGCAGCCCTCAAGGCAGGCAAACATATTTTTCTAGAAAAACCAGTTGGTATCACCGCCGCCGAATGCCGCAAACTGTTGCGTGCCACCCAACGTACCGATCGCATCCTGATGATTGGCCACGAACTGCGTTACTCGCCCTATTTTTCAAAATTCAAAACGCTCATCGACGCTGGCGCGGTGGGCACGCCTCACATGACTTGGTGCAAAGAATTCCGCGGCCCATTCCAGCCCAAGAGCCGCGATTGGATCCAAGACAGGCGCAAAAGCGGCGGTTGTCTCGTGGATAAAAACTGCCATCATTTTGATCTCATGAATTGGTGGCTCGGCGCACGCCCCAAACGCGTGAGCGCCTTTGGCAGCAACGCCGTCAACCGCGTCATTCCCGGCCCAAATCAGGCGCACGACCACGCAACCGTAAGTTGGGAATACGACAGCGGCGCGAAAGGCACGCTGCACCTCAGCCTCTTCGCCCACGACCCCCCAAAGGAAACGCTCGAAATGGGCATCGTTGGCGACAGCGGCGTTTTACAAACCGACCTCGACAACCTGAAAATCCTCCACTGGAAAAAAGGCCGCGATAAACCGCGCGTCATCTCCGTGAACGCCAAACGCGGCATTGGCTGGGGCGGACATTTGGGTTTTGCCGAAATGCATCCCGCCTTCATCCGCGCCATACAAAAAGGCGAATCGCCACTCACTTCCGTGAGCAACACCCTCGATGGCTCTTTGCTGGCAATTGCCGCCGAGGAATCCATCCGCAAAAAACAAATCATCACTATCAAGTAAATGAGCACCCACCCCATCACCGAAAAACTTTTGAACGGCACTCTCATTCGCGAACCTGTCGGCAATGAACAAGGTTACTGGTCCGGCGCGCCCGGTTGGACTTGGGACGAAACCGACCAAGCTGCTTACGTCTGCTATCGCATTCGCCGTCCGCGCGGCGTGGAGCCCGATCGCGGCGGCGAATCGCGCATCGCCAAGACGACTGATTTTGAAAATTTCGAGGATGTGTGGGCCGTGCAAAAGAGCGATTACAATTCCGCCTCCATCGAAAAGAGCACCCTCAAGCGCGGGCCCGACGGCCAATGGCGTTACCTCACCAGCTTCGTGGCGCCGGAAGACGGGCGTTGGTGTACAACGATTAACAAAGCCGACACCATCGAAGAGCTTGATCCCGCAAACACGAAACGCCTTTTCAACGCCACGGATATTGGCCTCGAAGGCGTAAAAGATCCGTGGTTGATAGAGGTGAACGGCACGTATCATTTATTTCTCAGCGTCGCCATCAACACCGCCAGCACCAGCGATAACTCGCACGAAACACGGGATATTTTCAATACCGGTGAATGCAAAAGCGCCACCGCGCTCGCCACCTCCACCGACCTCGATCACTGGGATTGGCAAGGCATCGTTCTCCAACCCGAAGGCGACACCGCGTGGGACAAATACTGCCGCCGCATCAACAGCGTGCTTCCCCTTGATGGAAAATATTATGCCTTCTATGACGGTAGCGAAGGCCATCACCAAAATTACGAAGAACGCACCGGCCTTGCTGTTTCTGATGATTTGCGAAATTGGAAAATCTTAACGCCCGAATCCCCGTGCATCACCAGCCCGCACACCACCGGCTCGCTGCGTTATATTGACGCCCAACATCACGGCGATCAAATCATCTTCATGCACGAACTCACCCGCGAAAACGGTGCGCACGAAATGCGATTGGCGAAGTTTGATGCCGATGGGTTTTCGTTGGAATAATTTTTAGATACGGATTACACAGGTTTTCACGGATGGAAAAAATCTGTGTGAATCCGTAGAATCCGTGCCAAAAACTACTCGGGCAAATCTTTCCCTTTCGTCTCCGGCAAATATGCAATTGCCACCAGCCCGAGCAGAAAAGTGGTTCCGAGTAAACTCAACGCTTCGCGGATTGGAAACCCTTCAATTGATTTCACAATGCCCGAAAGAATCAACATTGGTGCGGCCACAATTCGGCCAACATTAAAACAGAAACTCGTACCCGTCGCCCGCAAGTGATTGGGGAATAATTCCGGAAAGTACACTGCATAACCCGCGTGCATGCACAGTGTGAAAAACCCAAACACCGGCAGCAACCACAACAGTTGATTGTAAGTTTGAGGCAAAAAAC
>CAUZWB010000420.1:0-2754 GCA_963583525.1 Verrucomicrobiia bacterium
ATCATCCAAATCAGGAACCGCGCCACGAAGGCTCTTTCAGCGCGGCCCGGCAAAGCCCAGCCTGCGAGACCTTGCCAACTTTACCCGGCAACTTTCCAACCTCCTCAAGGCCGGCATGCCGCTGACTGGTGCGCTTAACAGCATGACCAATTTGGAAAGCAAAGGCATTCCGCCCGAAATTTGCAACGCGCTGCTCAGCGATGTGCGCGAGGGCAAAACGCTGTCAAACGCCATGGCGCTTCATCCGAATTCGTTTCCGGATATGTACCTGAACATGGTGAAGGCCGGCGAAACCAGCGGTTCCATGGTGGAAGTCCTCACGCGTTTGGCTGATCACTACGAGCGATTTGCCGAGGTGCGTTCCAAGGTGACCACCGCGCTGGTGTACCCTTTATTTGTAATGGGCTTGGGCGTGGTGCTGATTTTTATTTTCATGAGCTATATTCTGCCCAAGTTCATGGCGATTTTTGACGGGATGAATGTCAACCTGCCCACGTCCACACGGATCCTTCAGGGCATGAGCGATTTCTTTTCTGCATACTGGTGGATGATTATTATTTTTGGATTCGTGTTTTCAGTTTTGATGAAACGCTACTTTGCCACGACCAGCGGTAAGCGGCGCTTGCACGGATGGTTGCTCACAGCACCGTTGGTGAGTCGAATCGCGCGGCCCACTTATTTTGGCCAATTCGCCCGCACGCTGGGCGCGCTGATGCAGAACGGTGTGCCGGTGCTTACCGCATTGAAGATCACTGAAAATGTGGTGCAAAATGTAATTTTGCAGGGAGCCATCGCGATGACGCGCGAGGGGGTGACCGATGGTAAAACCATTGCCCAACCCCTCGGCCGCAGCGGGGTGTTTCCCAAACTGATGGTGGACTTGGTGCACATTGGCGAACAAACCGGCGACGTGCCCGCAGCGCTGGATAATTTGGCCGATACGTACGACAATGAGTTGAACGTATCGCTGCGGGTGATCACCACTTTGATTGAGCCGGTCCTCATCGTGGTGATCGCCGGGGTGGTGGGCTTCATGCTGGTGGGAGTGCTCCAGGCCATGTTCAAAATCACTTCATCAATCGGAAAAACATGAGCTGGACACCCTGCAACACGAGGTTTAAGGCGGCATTCACTCTAGTAGAAATTATGGTGGTGTTGGCCATCATGGGGTTGGTGCTTGGCTTGGCGGTGATCAACTTCAGGGCGATCAACCAGAAAGAACCACTGGAACAGGCAGTGAGCGATGTGGAGGGGTTGTGCCGGCGCGCGCGCAGCGAGGCCATCGTGAAATCGCGCCCAATGGATCTCATCATCGATAGCGGTTCGGGCCTTCTCCGGCTCGCCACCGCGCCGAATGCGGTCAACACGCTCGACCCGGAATCCGGCGTGCTTATGGCCACCATCGAGGAAGCGGTCGCAATTGATCAGGCATCTCTACCTTCGAATGTGGAATTGGAAATCGTAGTGCCGGAAGATGCCTTGGATTCGGAAACACCCGGCGTGGTGGTGATCCGCTTTTACCCCAACGGCACCGCCGAGCCCTTGGAAGCGTTAATCATGATGTCCGATGAAGGCGTGTACACGATGGTGCTCGATCCGGTGACCGGCCGGCTGCGAGTACGCGAAGGGGAGGATGGATTATGACCCGTCCACGTCGCCAATTCATCGCCGGACTAACGTTGATTGAGGTGTTGATCGCCGTGATGATTTTTGCCATCGCGGTGTTTGCGATTTTGAAATTGGTAAATCAAAACCTACAGCTCGTGCGCATGATGCAGCAGCAACGGCCCGACCTCGGCGCATTGGCTGACCGCACCCTTACCGAGCCGGCCGAAGCGGCCAATGGCACCTTACGCGTTCAACTGGGCGATTCCCCCATGGACATAGATTTTGGCGGGAACGATGGCGGGGGCGCCGGCGCACTTTATCCGAATGCAAGCTGGTGGCGCGACATCGAAGCACTGGACGAAACCAACGGGCTTTACCGCGTCACCATCCACGTCGAAGAAACAATAGCTGGCGAAAACCGGGAAATCATTCTAAGATACCTTATGTTTAGGCCCGATGTGGCGGAGGCCGAAGCGGGCGGGGCCCAAACCCAATAAACAGGCAGACAAGCAATGAAACCAATCCAACATAAAAAACGCACAAATGGCTTCACCCTCGTTGAGGCGTTAGTGGCAGTGAGCATCCTGGGGATGGTGACGTTCATGATATTCCGCTCGCTGCTATCCGTGCTCGGAGCCACCAAAATGGGTACCGATGCCGCAGACCAAGTGCAACGCGAGCGCGTGGCCATTAAAACAGTGGAAGTGGGGCTGCGTGGCATGGTTTTTTATGAACAAAATCAAGACATGTACGCGCTGGAAATGGATCTTATAGACAAAGATTATCCCTATTTTAGCTTTGTTTCCCGCGTGCCGCCCGATTATCTAGGCAGCCGCGAATTCAGCGGGCAATCCCTTCGGCGCCTTTCATTTTTCGTGGAGGACATTGGCGAATCGCGCGCGCTCATTCTCGAGCAAAGCCACGTCATGCGCCCCGCCGAAGGAGAGGAACCGATCACCGTGGTTCGCAGCGTGCTTGCCCCGCAACTCAATCAATTCATCATCCTTTTTTGGAGCACCAGCGCCGAGGCGTGGATTGATGAATGGACTGAGACAGACTCACTTCCCTCCCGCGTGAAAGTGGAAATGGCCCTCACCCGTCGGGACGGCGCGAGCATCCAGCTCACTGACATCATCAAACGCGAAA
>CAUZWB010000421.1:0-2754 GCA_963583525.1 Verrucomicrobiia bacterium
CACGAAGCCGATTTTATTTTCCAACAACTCCTCGCACAGGAAGCGCGTGTACTGCGGATCCATCGTGGTGCCGCCGCAAAACACGCCTCGCACGCCCGCATCGTAAAGACTACTGCCCTCGCTCTCGTAACGCTCGGCAATGCTCTCCAACAACTTCGGCGTGGTGAACAGGGCACTCACGCTGCGGTTTTTCATAATCGTCGTGGCTTGGTCGACGACGTGTTCCATATACGCCTTCGCTTGATCGAATTGCTTTTCTTTGATCAACCGCTTGACCCAACGCGGATCGAGATCGACGAAGTAGCACGAACACCCGCGCACATTGGCGAGATGCTCGATGGACAACCGCAGTCGACGCGGCCCCGTGGGGCCGACCATCAGCCAGTAGTGATCGCGCGGAAATGCGGCGTCGTCCAGCGTGTCGGAAAACTCGCTGTAATCGATCTTGTAATCCTCCCAGCCGATGCGTTGCTTGGGCATGCCGGTGGTGCCGCCGGTTTCGAAAATGTTGAACGGCTTCCCTTTGAATTTGGCGGGCACCCACACTTCCGGTTGCTGGTCGCGCAGCCATTCGTCCTGAAAATTTGGGAACTTCGCCAGCAAATCGTCGAGGCACTTCACCTCCGCCGCCGGATCCCAGCCCGCGTCCTTGGCCCAGTCCAGCCAAAACGGACAACCCGTTTCCGGCGAGAAATGCCACTGCACAATCTCCGCCACGTGCGCATCGAGCGCGGCTTTTGCTTCGTCAGTTTTTTGATTTAATTCTGTCATAAAATTTTCGGACGCATTTTCGCCGTCCAAGATTCAGTTCACGTTAACTCCCCTGCCGCGAACGTCGGTCATTTGAGCGTCTTGACCCATTTGAATCGTTTGCCCGCGGGAAAAACCGATTCACCAAACGCGCTTCCGGCGGCTTGCTGCACAGTGAGCCAATCACCAACGCCGCCGCCGAAGCCAGCGTGAGCGGCGCGATGGGCATCATTCCCAGAACCAAAAAATGTTTGTCCGCACCGTAGCCGGATTGGGAAAACCAAAAGATCCACAAGCCCGTCGTCACCGCCATGCACGCGTACACGCCCACCGCCGTCACGCGTTTCCAATACAACGCGGCGAACACAATCGGGAACAACGCGGTGAAGCCCGTGAAACACCAAATGCCGAGGCCGAACACGCTGGCCGTTTCCATTAGCGCCAGTGAAGCGAGATACGCCACCGCCACCACGCCGATCACGAACCACCGCGCGAGCTTCAGCTTGTCCGCGTCGCTGTAATAATCCTTGCCGCGAATGGGGATGACGATGTCGTTGGTGAACATCGTGCCGAGGCACGCGAACTGCGAATCAAGCGAAGACATAATCGCCGCCAACACGCCCGCCATCAGCAGCCCCAGCAACCACGGGTTAGCAATTAAATTCACCATCGTCCCCAGCACTTCGCTGGGATTGGAAATCGAAATGTCTCCGGCCGCCGCCAGTCCCGCCGCCCACACGCCAATTAAAATGCACGGCAACCACACGATGGCGATGCAGATGGGATGCGCGACGATGGCCAACCGAAACGTTTTGGCGTCCTTCGCCGTGAGCCAATGCTGAAACACGTGCGGGAACATTCCGATGCTGAGGGGGATGAACAGAAACGTGATGAACACCAAATGCGTCATCGAAGGCTTGGGCGCGGCAGGCTCCTTTATTTCCGCTCCGCCGTCGGCCTCATTGTTCATCTCCTCCATCATTTCTTCTTGGTACGCCTGCATTTTCTCCTTGTGCTTAGCAATTGCGCCGGGATGCACGCCGCGCGCGAGCCGTTCGGGTTTGTGGGTTTCCACATATTCGGTGGCGCGTTTGATGTTGTAAATGATGCCGGCTTCTTCGGGCTTATACTCTGGATTTTTTTTGGCCACGGCAGATGAAATCATCAGAAACGCCACCACTCCAGTAAGCATAAAGACGATTGTTTGGAACGTATTCGCCCAAGCCGTGCTGCGGACACCCCCGAGAAAAACATACGTGAGCACCACACCGCAGATGACGAGGCCGGTGATCCACGGGGCGATGCCGTCCGCGTTGAACATCCCCTTCGTAGTGCCTTCCACAAAATTGCCGGCACTGATGATGCCGATTAACAGATACGGAATGATGAGCAACACGAGCAACACGAAGAGCACGGTGCCGAGGGTTTGCGAATTGAAACGGTCGCGGAAGAATTGCACTTGGGTGACGTAGCCGTGGCGTTTGCCGATGGCCCAAAGGCGCAGGCCGATGATGAAGAAAATCGCGGAGTGAATGATGCCGCTCCACGCCGCCACCGCGCCGTACGTCGCCACGCCGGTGGTGAAGGCTTTGCCAGAGGAACCGACCAGCGCGAAGCCGGTCATGGTGGTGCCGAACACGCTCATGAGCAGCATGAAGGAACCGATGGAGCGGCTGGCCACAAAGTAATCTTTGCTTGTGCCGCGAAAAAATTTACTGCTGAAAATGCCGAGGCCGAGCAGTAAAACGAGATAACCCAACACAACCCAAAGCGGGATGGTGGAAGTGGAAGCAGCGAAAATAATCATTCAGTTTTTAAGAGGGGTTGTTGGGTGAATTGGGGTTGTCGCCGTTACCTTGGCCACTGCCACTGCGACGGCCGCGGCCGCCACGGCGTCGGCGTGAGCGGCCTTCGCCGCTACTATCACTGCTGCGCTCGGTGCGTTCGCCGCGATTGTCGGATGGGCGATAGTCTCCACGGTTGTCTCCACGGTTGTCTCCACGG
>CAUZWB010000422.1:0-2723 GCA_963583525.1 Verrucomicrobiia bacterium
TACGCCAAGCGAATTGCCACGCGAAAAGATTTGCCGGCAGGACAAACGGCAAAAGTAAAACAGATTTACGAAATCCTTTTCGCCCGCGCGCCTGTTGCCGAGGAAATGGTGTTGGCAAAAAAGTATCTCGGCGGAAAACCCGATGCGGCGAAGTGGCAGAATTTTGTGCACGCACTGCTTTTAACCAATGAGTTTTCCTTTGTGGATTAGCCGCTTCGGACTCGCAAGCCCACCCCTCCATCGCAATGCAGATTGCAGGGACGAGCTTGCGAGTCCGTGAATCGATGAACAATGCATGAGCGATAATTTTAAAATGATAAATGACAAATTTGTCACCTCGCGCCGCGAGTTTCTCACGCGCACCGGTACTGGCTTTGGCATGATGGCCCTGGCCGGCTTGGCGAAGGCCGATCAACCGATGGCGCCCAAGGCACCGCACTTTGCGCCCAAGGCGAAGCGGGTGGTACACCTGTTCATGAATGGCGGTCCATCGCAGGTCGACACGTTTGACCCGAAACCAATGCTTACAAAATGGCACGGAAAGCCGTTGCCGGTGAAAAATTTCCGCACCGAACGCCGCACGGGCCATGCAATGGGGTCGCCCTATACCTTCAAGCAATACGGACAATCGGGGCTGCCGGTGAGCGAAATTTTCGCCAAGACCGCGGCGGCCGCGGCGGATGACTTGTGCGTGATTCGCTCGATGCGCGCGGAGGTGCCCAATCACGAACCGTCGCTGATGCTGATGAACTGCGGCGACGGGCAACTGCCGCGCCCGAGCTTTGGCGCGTGGGTGAACTACGGGCTCGGCACGATGAACGAAAATTTGCCGGGTTTCATCGTGATGTGTCCCGGCGGCTATCCCATCGTGGCCACGCGCAACTGGCGCAGTGCGTTTTTGCCGGGTGCGTACCAAGGCACACACTTGGACACCAAACACACCGACGTCACCAAGCTCATCGCCAACATTCGCAATAGCCGTTTGACCACCGCCGAGCAGCGCCAACAGCTTGACCTCGCACAGGCGCTCAACGCGCGGCACCTCAAGGCGCGCGCCGCCGACCCACAACTCGAAGCGCGCATCCAGACTTTTGAACTGGCCTTCCGCATGCAGTCCGAGGCAACGGATGTGTTCGATATTAAACGCGAGCCTAAACATATTCGCGAAGCCTACGGCAGCGGCACACACGGCCGACAGCTTTTAATGACGCGCCGGTTGCTCGAGCGCGGTGTGCGGTTCATCCAGGTGTGGAGCGGCAACGGCCAGCCGTGGGACAACCACAACGGCCTCGAAAAAAACCACCGCAAGCTCGCCGGCGACTGGGACCAACCGCTTGCGGCGTTCCTCACCGACCTCCGCCAACGCGGTCTGCTCGACAGCACGCTCGTTTTGTGGGGCGGCGAATTCGGCCGCACGCCGGTGGCGGAATACCCCGCGCTCAACGGCCGTGACCACAACCACTACGGCTTCACCTGCTGGCTCGCCGGCGGCGGCACCCGCGGCGGCTACGCCCACGGAGCCACCGATGAGTTTGGCTTTCGAGCCGTCAAAGATGTCGTCCACGTCCACGACCTCCACGCCACCATGCTCCACCTCCTCGGCCTTGACCACGAACGCCTCACCCACCGCCACGCCGGCCGCGACTTCCGGCTCACCGATGTGCACGGCAACGTGGTGAAAGAGTTGCTGGCCTGATTTTTTTTCGTGCAAAACCGCCGAGATTCGTCCAAACTTTCCTGACTGTATCGCCATGAAAGCGCCTCTTTCAATTTTAGTTTTTCTGCTGGCGGCGATGCTTGTGCCCGCAGCGGAAAAGAGTCGTGACCACTGGGCGTTTCAACCTGTGAAAAAGCCCGCGCTGCCGACGGTGAAAAACAAGACGTGGGTTAATAACCCCATCGACCAGTTCATCCTCGCGCGACTGGAAAAGGCCCGCCTCCAACCCGCGCCGACCGCTGTACCGCGCGACTTGCGGCGGCGTGTTCACTACGCTCTCACTGGCTTGCCTCCCGTGCCCATTTCTAAAAACGTCAGTCTAAAATCTGAAATCGAAAATCTCATGGCCACGCCGCAGTACGGCGAGCGGTGGGCGCGGCATTGGCTGGATGTGGTGCGCTACGCGGACAGCAACGGCCTCGATGAAAATGCCGCGCACGCCAACGCGTGGCGGTATCGGGATTACGTGGTGACCGCGTTCAATGCGGACAAGCCGTTCGACCAATTTCTCATCGAGCAAATCGCGGGCGACCTTTTGCCGGCGAAGGATGAGGCGAAGCGGCGGGAGCAAAGGATTGCCACGGGGTTTTTGTCGATGGGGCCAAAGGTGCTCGCCGAGCCGGACAAGGTGAAAATGGAAATGGACATCATCGACGAGCAAATCGACACGCTCGGCAAGGCGCTGCTCGGGCTGACGCTCGGCTGCGCGCGGTGTCATGACCACAAGTTCGACCCCATCCCCACCGCCGACTACTACGCGCTGGCGGGCATTTTCAAGAGCACGAAAACGATGGATTCGCTGAAGACCATCGCGAAGTGGCACGAGCATTCCTTCGCCACGCCCGCGCAGAAAAATCTGAAGAAAAAACACGGCGCACTGATTGCCGCGCAGAAAAAAGTCGTCACCGCATTTACTGCCAAGGCCAATCAACAATTGCTCGTGGATTTAAAATTGGAAAAATTGCCGGACGCACCCGAGAAAAAATACTCGAAAGCCAATCAAACC
>CAUZWB010000423.1:0-2711 GCA_963583525.1 Verrucomicrobiia bacterium
CGCTGGTTAGATTCGGCTGGCTGGTGGAACCGGAGAGCGAGGCAATCGCGAGGTCGGCAATATCCACGCCGGCTTCCGACGCCTTGAGCACCGAGGCGGCATTCACGCCGCTGGTGTCGTGCGTGTGAAAATGAATCGGCAACCCCACTTCGCCACGCAATGTTTTCACGAGCTTGTGCGCGGCATACGGACGACACAGCCCTGCCATGTCCTTGATGCACAGCGTGTGCGCCCCCATCTTCTCAAGCTCCTTCGCAAGCTTCACGTAATAGTTGAGCGGATACTTGTCGCGCTTCGCATCGAGGATATTGCCGGTGTAACAAATGGTGCCCTCGCACACCGCGTGCGTATCGCGCACCGCCTCCATCGCGGCCTTGAGGTTGGGCAAATAATTCAGCGAATCAAAAATGCGGAAAATATCCATCCCGCTTTCCGCCGCGTGTTTCACAAATGCCCGCACCACGTTGTCCGGATAATCCGAATAACCCACGGCGTTGGAGCCGCGAAAGAGCATTTGAAAACAAATGTTGGGGACGGCCTCGCGCAGTTGACGCAGCCGTTGCCACGGGTCTTCGCGCAGGAACCGCATCGCGGTGTCGAACGTCGCGCCGCCCCACATCTCGAGGCTGAAAAGCCCCGGCGTGCGATGCGCGATGGCGTCGGCAATGTGCAACATATCCGCCGTGCGCATTCGGGTGGCGAACAGGCTTTGGTGCGCATCGCGCAGAGTGGTGTCAGTGACGAGCAACCGCTTTTGCTTGCGCGTCCACTCGGCGAATTTTTCGGGGCCTTGCTCCAGCAAAATCTGCCGCGTACCCGCGGGCGGCTCGGCATCGCCATTGTGCTCCGGCGACGCGATGGGCTTGAAAGATTCCTTTACCTCAAAGCCTTTCGTCTGCGGATTGCCGTTCACCACCACGTCGCCGATGTAATTGAGCAAACGATTCGCCCGATCGCGCCGGCGCTTGAAGGCAAACAATTCCGGCGTGTTATCAATCAACGTCGTCGTCGCCTGCCCGCTGCGGAACGTTTCGTTTTTGATCACATTTTCCAGAAAAGGAATGTTCGTCTGCACGCCGCGAATGCGAAACTCCTTCAACGCGCGCTTCATCCGATCCAGCGCGAGTGAAAAATTCATCCCGCTCGCGGTGATTTTCACCAGCAGCGAATCGTAATAGGGCGTGATCACACTGCCCGCGTCGCCCTGCCCGCCATCGAGCCGCAGCCCGAAACCGGCCGCCGATCGATAGGCGATGATGCGACCGTAATCGGGCGTGAAATTGTTGGCGGGATCCTCGGTGGTCACGCGGCATTGCACGGCGTGCCCGACGCACACCACATTTTTTTGCTTGGGCAACTGCATCACCTTGCCGTGCAGCGCGTGTCCTTGCGCCACTTGAATCTGCGAGCGCACGAGGTCGATGCCCGTCACCACTTCCGTCACCGTGTGCTCCACTTGAATGCGCGGATTCATCTCGATGAAATACCACGCCTTGGAATCCATATCGTACAGAAATTCCATCGTGCCCGCGTTGTCGTACCGGATGTGCTTGGCCAATTCCAACGCCGCCGCGCACAGCTCGTTCCGCACCGTTTCATCCAGCGCAACGCTCGGGGCGATCTCCACCACTTTTTGATAACGCCGCTGCACCGAACAATCGCGCTCGTGCAAATGCAAAATATTGCCGTGTTGATCGCCCAAAATTTGCACCTCAATGTGCTTGGCATTTTGCACGTATTTTTCAAGAAACACTGCTGAATTGCCAAACGCGCGGTCGGCCTCGCCACGGGCTTCGTCGAGCAATCGCTCCAAATCTTTGGCTTTACGCACCACCCGCATGCCGCGCCCACCGCCACCGAAGGCGGCTTTGATGATGAGCGGAAACCCAATTTGCTTGGCGACCTTCATCGCCTTGGCGCGGGTTTTAATTGCGTCATCCGTACCCGGAAGCACCGGCACGCCGGCGGCCTTGGCCAACGCGCGGGCCTCGGTTTTGTCGCCCATTTGCCGCAGCAACTCCGGGCGCGGCCCCACAAATGTCAACCCCGCCTTAATGCACGCCTCGGCGAAATCGCCATTCTCGGCCAGAAATCCGTAGCCCGGATGCACGAGATTAACCCCATGCTCAACGGCCATTCCCACGATACCCTCAATATCGAGATACGCGCCCACCGGCCCCTTGCCCACACCCACCATATACGCCTCATCAGCCTTAAACCGATGCACCGCCAGCCGGTCTTCCTGCGCATAAATAGCCACCGTACGCAGATCCATCTCCGTGGCCGCGCGAAAGATGCGAATAGCAATCTCGCTGCGATTGGCCGCCAATAACTTCACCGGCGCACGAGACGCCGATGCGTTTGATTTAGTTTTTCTCGCCATGAACGCGAGCCTTTTAGCAAAAAACCAGCGAAATGGAAAGTCCGGGGTGCGCCTCCCGTTGTGCCCAATATAATGAATTCACTTGCCACCTGATTCCTCGCCGCCACAATGCCCTCAACGCCATGAAGAAATTCTTTATTCTCCTGTTCCTCAACCCCCTCCTCTCCGAAGCCGCCGTGGAAGCCTTCGAAGTCGGTCCGGGCAACACCGACCAACTCCCCAAAGGCAAAGAGGCCGACGGCATCATCGGCGATTTCATTTTGCGCAATGGTTTCATCACCGCCGTCATCTCCGGCAACCAACCGCTGCGCCGCCCCAACATGAGCAC
>CAUZWB010000424.1:0-2703 GCA_963583525.1 Verrucomicrobiia bacterium
TACTGCATCGGCACCGCGCAGCCGAAGGTTCGCAGCCAAGCCCACGGAATTGCGTGCCACCGCCTCGTCTAATGGATGAAACTTAATGCCAGGAAATTCGGCCAAAATATTTTGCGTGTTCGAAACTTCTTCGGAAACTTGTTTGCGTCGGGCGATTGCTCCCGCGACTTCCACCGGCAACAAAGTCGGCTGGTGAAGCGGGATCGACAGAGTCACCACCCGTGCAAGCATTTCCGCCGAGGCTTCATGATCGACCTCATTCGGAAACTGAGCGCTGACCCAGACATTCGCGTCGATCGTCAGCATCGCTCACGACCTTCACGAATTTCATCCACCACCCCGGATGTCTTGTTGGGCGAAGCCGCCTCAATTCGCCGGCCCAATTCCTGCCATTTCTCAATCCATTCCCGGCCCGTCAGTTTTTTGGGAGGCGGTTTTTCGGACTCAGTTTCCTGCAACCCCCTCTGTAGCAAATCCGGAATCAAATCCTTCAACTTCCGATCCTCCATCGCCGCGCGGATTTTCACCTCGCGCATCAATTCATCCGGCAAATCCAATGTCGTTTTCATGCGCCCATAAAACCATAATTCTGGAATTCTGGCAAACCATAAAAATGGGTGTCTGTTTTCATGGGTTATTCGCTATTCCCGCGTAATGACTTCGTCCAGATTCAAAATCAAATTGCATAAGACCGTGAATGCCGCGTGGTCGGTGGGGTTCAGTTTTTCGTCGCGTTTGGATTCGCCGATGGTCAAAAGGGCCTTGGTAGCGGCTTGGTCTTGGGCGTAGGTGGTGCGGAGTTTTTGGAGGCTTTGGATGAGCACAGCGGCTTCCTTGGGCTTTGGCAGGCGGGCGGTGGCGAGGCGGAAGGCGTACGCGGTGCGTGTCTTGTCATCCGCGCCGCCTTCCCTCAAAACTCGCTGGGCCATGGCGCGGGCGGCTTCGATGTAGGTGGTGTCGTTCAAAACAATGAGGGCGTGCAGCGGGGTGTTGGTGCGGGAGCGGCGCACGTGACAGGTTTGGCGTTTGGATTCATCGAAAAACATTGTGGGGCCGATGATGCGCCGCCAAAAGGTGTAAAGGCTTCGGCGATATAAATCCTCGCCTTTGCCGCGCGTGTATTTCTTTTTGCCAAACGTGGCTTCGGCCCACACGCCGGCGGGTTGATAGGATTTCACGGACGGGCCTCCGCGTTTCTCGACGAGCAAGCCGCTGATGAATAATGCTTGGTCGCGGATCATCCACGAGGGCAAACGCTGCCGCGTCATGCGGGCGAGGAGGCGGTTGGCGGGATCGCGTTCACGCAAAGCCGGCGTCACGCGCGAGGTTTGCCGATAAGTCGCGCTGAGCACGATGCGTTTGTGCAGCGCCTTCACGTCCCAACCGCTCTTGATGAATTCCAGCGCCAGCCAGTCGAGCAATTGCGGATGGCTCGGTCGCTCGCCTTGCACGCCGAAATCCTCCGGCGTCTTCACGAGGCCGGTGCCGAAGAACTGCTGCCAAATTCGGTTCACTGTCACGCGCGCGGTGAGTGGGTGCTTGTCGTTCACAAGCCACTGCGCGAGATGAAGCCGGTTAGGGACGCGCTGCTGAGCGTCTTGGACACGCGGCAGCGTGTCCCTACCGAACACGGCCGGCCACGCCGAAGTCACCGCCACATCGCTCGGATTGTTATACACGCCACGCACCAGCACTTTGGTCGTGCGCGCTTTGGCCTGCTCCTGCATCACCATCACTTTGGGAAATTTCTTGCGAAGGTCGGTGAGCTGTTTTTTTGCAGCGTCAATTTTCGGTTTTTCTTTCAGCGACTGAATTTTTTTCTCCAGCTCCAAAATTTCCTTTTGTTGCGCGGGCGATCCCACGGCGAGCACGGGCGCGGTTTGGCCGCTGCCGCCGCCGCCGTTCACGGGCGTGTTGTTGAAAAAGGCAAACAGGCTGTAATAGTCGCGCTGCGTAATGGCGTCGAACTTGTGGTCGTGGCAGCGGCTGCAGGTCATCGTGGTGCCCAGCCAAAGGGTGCTCATCGTTTCCATTTGGTCGAAAACATATTCCACGCGATTCTCTTCCGCGATGCGGCCGCCCTCGCCATTAATCATGTGGTTGCGATTGAACGCCGTCGCCAGCCGCTGCTCGTCCGTGGCCTTGGGCAACAAATCGCCCGCAAGCTGCTCGATGGTAAATTTGTCGTACGACACATTGGCGTTGAGCGTACGCACCACCCAATCGCGCCACGGCCACATCGTGCGGTCGTTGTCGCCTTGGTAACCGTTGCTGTCCGCATAACGCGCGGCCTCGAGCCAGTCCCAAGCCATCCGCTCGCCGTAACGCGGCGAAGCCAACAGCCGGTTGACCACATTTTCAAATGCCGATTTATGATTATCGATTAACGCTTTTTTAAAAGCGTTTACCTCATCCGCGGAAGGCGGCAAGCCGGTGAGATCGAGGGAGACGCGGCGGAGCCAAGTAATCTTGTCCGCCTCGGCCGAAGGCTTCAGCCCTTCACGCTCCAGTCGCGCGAGAATGAAATGGTCAATTTCATTGCGGGGCCATTTGGCATTGTTCACTTTTGGCAAGGACGATCGACGAGGCGGTTCGTACGCCCAATGCTTGCCCCACTTCGCGCCGGCGTCCACCCATGCCTTGAGCGTTGCCTTTTGCTCGGCGGTGAGCTTGAGCTTCGAATCCGGCGGCGGCATTTGCTCG
>CAUZWB010000425.1:0-2703 GCA_963583525.1 Verrucomicrobiia bacterium
AGACAAACTGCTAAACCAAAAAACCACGATATGATTCAAATTCAACAATGGGAAGAAGTCCCCAGCTTCGCCACCGACGAAGCCGAGGCAAAATACTGGAGCGACGCCGCCATCGATGTGCGCCTCATGGAAAATTCCGTGGCGATTGGTTCCGCTGCCAATGAGTCGGTCACCATCACCCTTCGCATGGATCCGCGAATGCTCTCCCGCATTAAGCGCCTCGCCCGCTCGCGCTTCCTTAATTACCAAAGCATGATCAAACAATGGCTCAGCGAACGCATGGAAAACGAAAACATCAAATAATGAACCTCACCTCAAATTCTAAACGCGCCTTCACGTTAGTGGAAATCCTGGTGGTCATCACCATCATCGCCGCACTGGCCGCGATGACCGTGGCGCTCTATTCCCGTGTGTCGGGAAAAACTAACGAGAGCGCCATTCGGACGGAGCTGGAACAAATCAAACTTGCGCTACAGGTTTATAAAGAAACGCACGGCTACTTTCCGCCCAGCGACGAGAATGATCCGGCTAACAATCAACTTTTCAAACACCTTTCGGGCAAGGGAGTGGAGAAGGGGAAAGATCTATTGCCCGATCTGAAGCCCTCGCAATTTGACGCTGCCGGGAACTTGGTTTCCCCAGCATTGGGCAGAACTGATTCCAAACAAAACGAACGCTGGAAATATAATTCACGCAACCCCGAGCACAATCGGGAAAGTTACGACCTCTGGGTAGAGATCGGCGAAGCCGACAAAGTTCGCACCATCAGTAACTGGGAGAGCAATTAGCACAAGCACCATGAAATCCAACTCGAACCAATTCATACCCATCACAACCCTCCGCGGCTTTACGCTGGTGGAAATGCTCGTCGTGATTGCCATTATCGCCATCTTGGTGAGCATCACCGTGCCCTTTGTGGCACGCGCGATGACCAAATCCAAAGTAGCAACTGCCCGTACTGATATGGTGAATCTCAAAGGCGCCATCCAGAGTTATCAAAATGATTACAGTCGATTCCCCAGTGCACGGGGTGTGGCGGCTAATTTGAAAGGGGGCGATCTCACATTTCATCTGCCCATCGGGCGCAAACATGCCGACGGTTCACCGCAGGATGCCGGCAACTGGCCTGATCCACCTCAGACCCCTGATAATAGTGTGATGATGGCGATCCTCATGGCGATTGATCATGGGGCAAATACAAATCACGGGCGAAATCCCAAGAAGACAACGTACCTCACGCCCAACACCGCCGATGATACTTTTTCCGCCGGCGTGGGCCCCAACGGCGTGTTTCGGGATCCGTTTGGAAACCCGTATGTGATCTCGGTGGATCTCGCGGGCGACGGGAATGTGGCGGATTTATTTTACCGGGAAACCGGCGTTTCCAAAAGCGCATCCATCGGCTTGGTTCGCAATGTAGACAATAAGACCGAGGAAGAATATGTGCTGCGAGGTTCGGTCATGATTTGGTCGCCCGGACCCGATCGACAAGTCAATTCCAAGGCCTCCGCGTTGGCCAAGGAAAACACCGACAACATTCTGGGTTGGCGTTAAGCCATGAGACACCACTCCATCAGCGTGAACATGAAAAAGGCCCTCAACCGGGAGCGAAGGGGTTTCACGCTGGTGGAGATGGTGGTGGTCTTAGCCATCGCCATCGCGCTCATGGCCATCATGCTTCCCGCGCTCAAGGGATTGCGTGGAGATAAATATTCCCTCAGCGCCACGACTCAACTGATCGCTGATTTCAATAATGCCCGCCTCGAGGCCATCAATGGCGGCTCACCGGTGTATGTGGTGTTTATGCCCAAGCTTTCCAAAAATGTCGACGCCATGAGCGATGAAGAGAAAACTTATTTTCAAAAAAATAAATTGGCGAATCAACAACTCGGCGGGCAACTTATCTCCTACGCATTTTTCGCAGAATATGCGCTGGGTGATAATCTTGGCCAACCCAGCCGCCGCTGGGTGAGCGATTGGAAATATCTGCCCGAAGGCGCGTATCTACCCAGCGAAATGTTAGGCCAACTCAAGCAGGCAAATGTGAACAGCTCTGAACCTCTTTTGCTAGTGCCGCACCTGGGCAACGATGCTCAGGTGAATTTCAATTGGCATTTGCCTTATATCGGTTTTGATGCCCGCGGGCGATTGCTGGGGGTGAAGCCCGCCACTCCCGACTCGAAGGGGGTGGTCGTGCGATTGGTGGAAGGCGGCGTGCTGCCGCCGCAAAAACGTGCCAATGGCACCTATCTTTTAGCTCAGTCTGATGAGCCGGTGACAATGGCGAAAGTGCAAAACAGCATTCTTATTAATTATCTCACCGGCCGCCCAAACACAATGGGCCCGACCACGGTTCCGCCTGCGATGAAGGCGGTGACCGTGAAAGTTATCTTCTTTTCCAATCGCGCCTGGAATGGCGGCGGCGAAGGAATGGCCAAAGCCATCTCGGATTGGGCCGGCATCAACAATGCGCAGTACAATGCGAATTGGGGTGGGGTGTATTGGAATAACAACGACCGATGGGAGCTTCGCCAAGGCGTACGAGCCCCGGTGGTGATTTCAGGGATCACCGCCAGTTTGGCCAATAAATTACTGCAGGAACTGCAGAAAACGGATCCTTCAGTCGATTTGCTAATTGAATAAAACGATGAACACAACGAGTCATCAACGAAACGCGCAAGGCGGTTTTTCAATCGCCGAGGT
>CAUZWB010000426.1:0-2690 GCA_963583525.1 Verrucomicrobiia bacterium
GGTTTTGCCGTTTGTGCCGGTGATGCCGATGAGGTGAAGTTGTTGCGCGGGTTCACCGTGGAAGCGAGCGGCTATTCGCGCCAATACCGCGCGTGGGTTTTCCACTTGAACAATAGTGGTTTGGCCGGGCAACTCCACAGCGCGACCGGTGATGATGAGTGAAGCGCCCTGTTGAATTGCTGTCGCAGCGAAATCGTGGCCGTCTACGCGCATGCCGGGGAGCGCGATGAAGGCCGTGCCCGGGGTGACGCGGCGCGAATCATAGGCAAGGCCGGTGATGGGAATTTTGAGACTGCCGCGTACTATTTCGTGCGGCACATCTTGAAGCAACTCAGCACCTGTCATGGCTCAACGCGGCTCGGAGTTGTTGCCGGAAACCAGGGAACCTTGTCGCACGAGGTCCGGCTTCAAGCCGAGATAACCGGCGGCGCGTTCGGCGATTGCTTTAAAAACCGGCGCGGCGGTGAGGCCGCCATAGTAGTCGCCCTTCGGTTCGTCCATTGAAACAAGAATGCATAACTCCGGCGCGTCTGCCGGGAAAAACCCCACGAAGGAGGCATAGTATTTACCGGGCAGATAACCGCCGCGACCGGCTTTTTGTGCGGTACCGGTTTTGCCAGCCACCGTGTAATATTGGAGCGCGGCACGTTTGGCGGTGCCGCCCGGTTGAGGGACAGTTTTAAGCGCTTCAGTGGTGGCGCGAGCGGCTTCGGGTGAAACCACCTGCCGCACGGTTTCGGGGTGATATTGCACCACCACCTGTCCGCGGTCATCTTCCAGATGATCTATCACCATCGGCCGCATTAACTTCCCGCCATTGGCGATGGCGCTCATCATCATCGCCATTTGCAATGGCGTGGCGGTCACCTCATGCCCCATCGGCACACGGGTGATGGAAAGTTTGTTCCATTTTTTTAATGGGTGCACTGTGCCGCGCACTTCTCCGGGCAAACTGATGCGAGAGCGTGCCCCAAACCCAAACCGGTGCATATATCCGTGCAAACGCGGTGCCCCGAGACGAAGCCCCACCTTGGCCGCGCCGATATTGGAGGATTTGGTGATGATGGCTTTAACCGTGAGATTGCCGTACGCGTGATGATCGCGCAACAAACGGCCGGCGTACAGGAATGACCCTTTTTCGCAATGGAATGTGGAGGCAAGCCCAACGATCCGTTCATTGAGTGCGGCTGCGATCGGGACTATCTTAAATGTGGATCCCGGCTCCGCAGTATCGGTAACGGCGCGGTTGCGTCGGGTTTCGGGATTGGCAATTCCAGGGTTGTTTGGATCAAAGTCCGGCAGGTTTGCCATGGCGACAATGGCACCAGTCTTGGGGCGCACCACAATGGCGGTAATGCCGATCGGTTGATGTTTGACCATTGCCTTGGCAAGTTCTGCTTCAACGATGTGTTGCACGCCTGAATCAATCGTAAGCACTACGTGTAATCCATTGCGCGGCGCGACGTCCTGCTGGCGCAAGGCTACAACTTCCCGCTTGCGGGAATCGGTTTCGGTGACGCGCCATCCGCGCGAGCCAACGAGTTTACTATCGAGTACGTGCTCAATGCCCTCCTTACCGCGATGGCTCACACCGCCCACGAAGCCAAGCACATGCGCGGCATGTTTTTTTCCTGGGTACACGCGTAATTGGCCTTCCTTGCGATCGGCAAACACCGATTGACGGCGAAGACTCCGGAATCCAAGGCGTTGTTGCCGGGAAAATTTCGTTTCATCCAACCCCACATCCATATCCCGCAACGCGCCGGCTGCTTGCTCCCACACTTCGCGCGGCACTTTGCGCTTGAGTACGACATAGCGATTGGTGCGAAGAATCCCTTGTTCATTGAGCATCATTTGCGGTTTAAGGCGTTGGCTCAATGCCTTCTCATCCAAATCTAAAATGGGCGCCAACGCATGCGCCACTTGGGGATGCCAACGCCCGATGAGAGCAGGATCAGCACACACGGTTTTTACAAATAAACTCGTAGCAAGAAGATTGCCGCGAATGTCGCGGATATCGCCACGGCGTGGTTCACGGATGATCGTGCGAATGGTGTTATCACGTGCAAATGATTGCAGTTCATCATGCCGTAACACTTGAAGATCAACCAACCGATAGCCAAGCGCACCGAATGAAAGAAGCATCACGGCAGTAAAAAAGAAAAGCCAACGCCGGGGGCCCTTGCGAATTTGAGTAGTTTTTTTATCCTCCATGCACCTTTCCCGGCTGGAGGAAATGGCTTAGCGACTGGCTGTGCGGATTGGCAGCGGTGAGGCGGCCTCAATTTTTGCGTCCACCAACACCACAATTTGTTCCGGCCGCGGCACTTCCAAATCTAATCCTAACTGACGTAATCGGGCATCCAGTTCCTGCGGGCTCATCAGGTACGCCAATGTATCCCCTCTACGCTTATTCTCCCGCCGCAAATCCTCCAGCTTATTTTCGTTTTCTTTAATCTGTGCCCCAAGATCGTTAATTTGTTTCTTCTGCCACACATAGCCCAACCCAAGGCTACATGTGACAAGGCAAATTAACACCGCCTTGAGCGCAGGCCCAAACCGTACCGACATTGTATTCCGTTTTCGATTCATTGTTATCCCCAACTATTAATCGCGCGGCACCACCCGAATGAATCGCTGCCCATTCGATTGAAATGGCACTGACATTGATCGCCCTGTTCCTGCTTGCG
>CAUZWB010000427.1:0-2687 GCA_963583525.1 Verrucomicrobiia bacterium
GCCCGCTTGCAGCCGCTTGGGGTGGCTGCGGGCGAGGTCGTAAATGTTCTTGGTGTAATCGCCGATGCGTTCGATATCGATCACCACACTCACCAGCGCGAGGCCGGAATTGAGCTGCGTGTCGCCTGAGAGCATCAGATGCTTCATCACCTTTTTGCGCACATCGCGCTCGGAGCGGTTGACCTCTTTGTCGAGCCCGTAAATATCCAACTCAATCTCCGCTTTATCCGACTTGCGCAGCGACTCCACCGAGGCGGCGTACATTTTTCCATCGGTCTCGAGCATCTCGCACGCCTCGTCAAAGGCCTGTTGATAGAGGTTGTCTTTCTTAAAGACCCTGATGATTTCCTTCCACATGGGGATACCTTACTGTTTTTTGAACGCCGCCGCAATGGTGGACCACGTAACCACCAGTGGGATGATATAAAACACGAGCACAATAAAAACGATGGGGATGACGCGGCTGCGCAGGCACAGCTCCGCCAGCCATTCGGCAAACTTAACCGGCAAAGCGCGAATGGGCGCAAAGGGCAGGAAAATCAACGCGCCCGCCAAATTGAACAGCAAATGAGCAAACGCCACCGTGGCGCCGGCCACGACGAGAGGCGGGAGATCCTCGCCGGGCAGCACAGTCGCCGCGCTGCCGGCGGCCAGTGCGGCGAGCAAGCCAGTGACGGTGGTGCCGATGTTGGCGCCGATGGTGAAGGGGAAAATTTGTGGCAAACGCAACACGCCCGCGCCCGCCAGCGGGACGATGAGGCTGGTGGTGATGGAACTACTCTGCACCAGCACCGTAAGGCACAGGCCCACCATAAAGGCGATGGCGGCGTTGCGAAATAAATACGCATCGAAAAACGCCTCCAGTTTTTTCAGCACAAGGCTTTGCAGCAGTTTCACGATGGCAAAGAGCATAAAAAAAGTAATCACAATCGAAACCACCAACAACGCCGGATCGCTTAGCATTGCATCCATCCAATCGATGAGCGGTTTGGTTATTTTCTTGAGGTAATTCTCCGGCTTCGTCACGCCGGAGATTCGAACAAAATGCTCACCCAGAAAACGCGCGCCTTTTTCGAGAATGTGAAAACTGTATTCCAGCGGCAACAAAACGGCCACGGTGATAAAGTTAAACGTGTCGTGCACCGACGACGCCGCAAAGGCTCGGCGAAATTCCGCCCGCCGCGTGATGTGCCCAAGCGACACAATTTTGGCCGTCACCGTGGTGCCCACGTTGGCGCCCATCATCATAAAAATCGCGCCGCCCACATCCACCGCGCCCGCTGCCACGAGGCCCACAATGAGGCTCGTGGTGGTGGAGGAGCTTTGCACAATGGTGGTGGCGAGAATGCCAATGAAGAGTCCCACGATGGGTGACTTCGTCGCTTCGAGCAGCTTCGCCGCCGTTTCTTTAAATTCCCCCTTGAACGCCGCGCCCATCCCGCCGATGCCGATCAGGAAAAGATACAGGCACACTCCGACACCGAGGATTTTCGCAAGGGTCAGGAGCTTCTCGTTTTTCATTGAGAAAAAGGGGGTAAGTAAACGGGGCTGATGCTATCCGCAATTTCAGTGCTTCTCTGGATCAGTCATTAGGGGTTTCACCTGGGCTGCGTTCCATACGTCGCGGCGGGTATTGCAGCCTCACGCGCAGGAGCCAAGGGCAAGTTACTCACAGCGCCTCACACATCTCGACCAAGACGGTGAATGAAACCCAAACCCTCAAAAAAGTCTCGGAAACCCGCCGCCCCGTTGCTTCACTGCCGCATGTCGTCATCGTTGCCATATCGCATTGCCACGTTGCTGTACGCCTTCCACGAGGACGGCCGCGTGCTGCTGATCCAGCGCAACCACGAACCCAACCGCGGCTGCTACAGCCCGCCCGGCGGTAAACTGAAAACCGACACCGGCGAAAGCCCGCACGCCTGCGCCATCCGCGAAGCGCGCGAAGAAACCGGCCTGCAACTCACCCCCGCCGATCTCCATCTCACCGGCGTCATCAGCGAACACGGCTACCAAGGCAACGCCCATTGGCTGATGTTTCTTTTTGAAATCAAACCGCGCCTCACCGAACTGCCGCCCGAACACGAAGAAGGCACGTTCCATTTCGCCACCCGCGAAGAACTCCAATCTCTCCCACTCCCCGGCACCGATCGCGAACAAATCTGGCCCCTATTCTGGCAACACCGCAACGCCTTCTTTGTCGCTCACTGCCAATGCACCGAAAATCAACCCGACCAATGGACGCTCCTGCAGTCCACCCTCGACACCTAATGGACGAACACTTCATGCAAGACGCCATCCGCCAAGCGGCGAAAGCCTACGAGGCCGACGAAGTGCCCGTGGGCGCAGTGGTCGTTCGCAATGGCGCCGTCATCGCCCGTGCGTGGAACCAAGTTGAGCTGCTCAAAGACGCCACCGCCCACGCCGAGATGATTGCCCTCACCGCCGCCGAGGCCGCCATCGGCGATTGGCGCCTCACCGACTGCACCCTCTACGTCACCAAAGAACCCTGCCCCATGTGCGCCGGAGCGATCGTCCATTGCCGAATCGCCCGCGTCGTTTTTGGCGCGCCCGATACCAACGGCGGCGCAGCTGGAGGCGCGATGAATCTCTTGCAATTCCCCACGCTCAACCACCAAACCGAAATCACCAGCGGCGTCATGGAACATGATTGCCGCTCGATGCTC
>CAUZWB010000428.1:0-2673 GCA_963583525.1 Verrucomicrobiia bacterium
TGTGCATCGAACAACTGCCACAAACCGGATTCAAAAAAATAATCCGAGCCGTCATTGTAATCCACCGTGAGCACGGGCGTCACGCGCGCGGGTTTGGCTTGGTCGAAGTTGTACGTGATAATCATTTCGTGGATTTGCTCCTCGTCATCCAGTCGATCGCGCACGGGATCGAGTGGCCGGATTATCGCCTTCGTCGGACGCACCGATTGCCGCCACGTTTTGAATGAGCCCGAAGGTGACACGCGCTCATCACGCATCGTTGCGGTGACCACCACGCTGTCGGTTAAATCATTTCCATCGAGCGAAACCACTTCACTGCCGGGAACGAGCCCGTGAAATTGCAGCGTGAACTCCGCCTCTGCTTCGCCGAGGCTGGACCAATATTGCGCGAGGCAAAGTTCCAAGGTGCGCCCGCCGGTGACGGCGAAGCTCTCGACACGCACCGCGCCTTTGCGCAAAGTGACGTAGCGCCGCTCGCCGCCCGCGCGGAAGGAAAGCCCCGGCAACAACTGCACCGCGTGCATTGTGATCCGCTGATCCGTGCCGGCCTTGATCGTGCGTACGTGGAGATCGGCCCACGTGGCGCCAGTCGGCACGGCGAGAAACCGGCGCGTGGTGTCGCCGCCTTTGAACGTGAGCGTTGCATTCCATTTCGCGCCCGCAATTTTTTCCGGCACGATGACCGTGACCGGCACGCGCACGAGCGCGCCGCGTTGGGGGGCATCGGCGTCCGTGCCCACCACTTCGGTGTAATGCACGCCGGGCGCGAGGCCGGTGGGATCGACTTTCACCGTGATACGCTCGGAATCATTGGCGAGTAGAATTTGGCTGGCGTGCTCCACCCAATCGGCTTCGCAACGGAGTAGTAAACGTTTTTCAAAATTGATTTTCTCCGTGGGCTTGGCGTCCCGATGGAAAACGGGATTGAGTGTCACCGAAACTGAATGGACGCGATCCACCTCGAAAGGCTCGCGCAAATAAATTCCACGCGCATTGCCGCGCGACCGAATGCGAACGTCAAATTTGAAATCACTGTCCGTCACGGGCGGATTATTTTTGAGCCAATCATAGGCCTTGTGAATTTGGATCATCCCGCGCCCCTGTTCGTGCGGCGACAAACCGGCAATAGGCTTGGCCGTATTTTCCAGCGCGCGGCGCACGCGATGAGGCGTGCGGTTGGCTTTCTCCGCCTTGAGCGCGGAGAGGAGCAGGGCGATGTTGCCGCAGGCGTTGGGGGAGGACATTGAGGTGCCGTTCATCTGCGTGTTGCGGCGCAGCAACCAGTTTGGCACGGGAGCGATCGCGCCGCCGGGGGCGGTGAGGTCCACGCCGAGGTCGCCATCGAGCGTGGGTCCGCGCGAGCTCCACGTGTATTGCATTTCCTTGCGCGTGGCGCGCATGCCGTATTGATCGAGCATCATCTGTGGCGTGACGCTCGCGCCAATGCCGAGCAGCGCGCCGGTGCTGCCGCCGGGGGAGCCCACGGAGGAGAGTGCGGGGCCGTTGTTGCCCGCGCTGGCGCAGAAAATAACGCCGTGGCGATTCACGATGTTGGCGTACTCGGTGTAAATGCGGCCGACATTCGGGCGCGACGCCGGGCCGCCGTAGCTCATATTGATGAGGTCGCATTTGTTTTGCAAAACGGTGATGAGCCCGCGCATTTCGCCCGTGCCGGTGGAGCTGGAGCCGAGGCGGGTGTCGCCGATTTTGACGGAAACAATTTGCGCGCCGGGCGCGAGGCCGTTCAGTTCAGGTTGCTTGGGGAAATGCGCGGCCACGATGCCGGCCACGTGGGTGCCGTGCGCGCCGCAGTCGACGACGACCGAAAGCAGATCACCATTGCGATAAATGTTGGTGGCGAAATTCATTTGCGCTTCGCCGCCGAAGGTTCCGTAATCGCGGTTCACGCGAAAATTGGTCATGAGTTTTTCATCGGCGAAATCGCCGTCCTCATTGGTGTCAATGCTCGCATTCCAGCGTTTGCCATCGTGAAAAACAAGGCAGTCGAAGATGGGGCCGGGGTCGCGGTATTTGGCTTGCAGCGTTTTGAGCTGGGTGAGTCCTGCGGCAAGATCATCGCGTTGGAGCATTTGCTCCTTCGTGGGTTTGGGATTGGCTTTGTCCCAATCGGCGATGGCGCTCTCAATTCCCTCGGTGCGCTTGCGTTGTTGGATGTTCCACGGCTCGCGGCGCTTGGCCTTGAGGCGGCTCACCAGTTCGGCTGGGAAAATGCGCCACGCTTCGACCATCCCGACGCGGTATTTTTTGTCGCGGCTTTTCCATGCTTTGGGCAGCGTGAGCGTGCGGCCGGTGAGGCCGGTGAGTTTGCCATCTTTGAGTTCGCGCACAGTGGTGGTGCGCACATCGCCGCTGCCGGAGCCATCGACGACGTCGATGATTTTGGGGCGACCGTCGGGGGTGGTTTGTAATCCGGGCGCGCCGGGATCCACGCCGGTATCAAAAATGGCGACGATCACGCCGCGCCCGTCGTACTCCGGATGCTCCTTTAGAAACTGCGCCGCGCCGGTTGCGCGTTTGGGGATGAGCGCGGTGAAGGGTTGGTTGCCATTTTCACCGGGGTCGGCGTGAGAAATATATTTGGCGTACGCGCCGAAACTCGTTGGATCCGGCGTGTGACAAGCGGCCAGCAGCACGGCCAGCATGGGGATGAAA
>CAUZWB010000429.1:0-2667 GCA_963583525.1 Verrucomicrobiia bacterium
CTTCGCCGGGCCCGCCGTGGCCAACGGCAAGCTTTATCTTTTTCATCGCCAAAATGAAAAGGAATGGCTCGAGTGCGTAGACGCCGTCAAGGGAACTGTGATTTGGAAAAGCGTTTCCGATGCCACTTACGTGGATCAATTCGGTTTCGACAACGGCCCGCGCGCCGTACCCACCGTATACGAGGACAGCGTGTACACCCTCGGAGCCAACGGCGTCGTTCGAAGCACCAACGCCCGCACTGGCCGCCTCAACTGGTCGATTGATTGCCGCAAAACATTCGGCGCCGGCAAAGGTTTTTTCGGGTTCGCCTGCGCGCCACTCGTCCACGGCAAAAACATCCTCATCAACATCGGCGGCCCCAAGGCCGGCATCATCGCGCTTGATGCCGCTTCCGGAAAACTTCGCTGGAAAGCCACAAAGGAAGAAGCGAGTTACGCCTCCCCCATCCTTGCCACGATCAACCAAAAACCGCAGGCCCTGTTTTTCAACCGCGCCGGTTTGGCCTCCATTAATCCCGCCGATGGCGCGGTGAACTTCACCCACCCGTGGCGACCCGCCATCCGCGCCAGCGTCAACGCCTGCACCCCCGTCGCGGCGGGCAACCTCATTTTCATCTCCACCAGCTACGGCAAAGGCGCCACTGTGCTCGCTGTAAACGATAAAAAAATCGAAACTGTGTGGAGCAGTGACACCAGTCTCTCGTGCCATTACTCCAGCGTTGTCCATCACAAAGGATATTTATACGGCTTCCATGGACGCCAAGAGCGGGGCTGCGAACTGCGCTGCGTTGAACTAAAAACCGGCAAAGTCCAATGGAGCCTCGCCGGCTTGCGCGCGGGCTCGGTAATGATCGCCGGCGATGAACTGCTCGTCTTCACCGAGCGTGGCGAACTACTGCGCGGCGCGGCCACACCGAAATTCTTCCACGCCACCGCCCGCGTTCAGCTCATGGGCGCAACCGTCCGCGCCTACCCCGCCCTCGCCAATGGCAAGCTCTACCTGCGCAACGACCGCCAACTCGCCTGTTTTCAAATCGGCACTCAAATCAACGAATAGAACTGAGCTTGCGCGCGTCCACCATCGGAGTCACTTTCCCCTTTCTATGAACCGCATGAAACACATGTTCACATTCGCCCTCCGCAGTGCCCTGTCCATTGGCCTATTCACTTCCATCGCTTGCAACACACCCGATGCCGCCCCAGATGCCGCCGCCAAAAACGAAGCCGTATTGCCCGAAACACTCCACCCAAGCATCGGCGAGGTTGAACGGCTGAACCCCGCGTTGGACAAACTCATAGCCCGTGATGCAAATATTGAACAACTCGCCGACGGCTTCGATTGGTCCGAAGGGCCCGTTTGGGTACGCACCAAGCAGGGGCGCGAGTTCCTGTTGTTCTCCGACATCCCGCCCAATAAAATTTACAAATGGAGTGAGCAAAGCGGTCTTGAGGAATATTTGCATCCCAGCGGCTACACCGGCCTCGTGCCGCGCGTGGGCGAGCCGGGCTCCAACGGATTGATGCTCGATCCCTCCGGCCGCTTGGTACTGTGCCAACACGGCGACCGCCGCATTGCGCGTCTCACCAATCCGCTCAACAATCCCAAACCCGAATACGAAACGCTGGCCGACAAGTACGAAGGCAAACGTTTCAACAGCCCCAACGACGGGTGCTTCAACAAAGCCGGCGACTTGTATTTCACCGACCCGCCCTACGGCCTGCCAAAAAAACTGAAAGACCCCGCCAAGGAACTGGCCTTTCAGGGCGTCTTCCGGCTGGGCAAATCCGGCAAAGTGACTCTGCTCACCGACAAAATAAAGTTCCCCAACGGCATCGCCTTCTCGCCCGATGAATCGATTTTATACGTTGCCGAAAGCGGCCCTCAAACCCGCATCCACGCTTTCGATGTGAAGGACGATGGCACGGTGGAAAATCGCCGCATCTTTTTTGATCCAAGCGGATTGCGCGCCGCCGGAGCGCGCGGCGGTTGCGACGGCCTCAAGCTCGATCAACGCGGCAACCTCTTCGCCACCGGCCCCGGCGGCGTCCTGATTATTTCGCCCAAAGGCAAACACCTCGGCACACTCTCCACCGGCACGCGCATCGCCAATGTCGCGTGGGGTAACGACGGCCGCACACTCTATCTCACTGCCGACAGCTATCTCTGCCGCATCCGCACCAAAACTAAAGGCGCAGGATTTTAAAATGAAAACCGCCCTCGCAAGCCTACTGTTGCTGTGCGCCACCGCGCTTGCGGATGACTGGCCGCGTTTCCTCGGCCCAACGGGTAACAATGTTTCCAAAGAAAAAGGAATCCTCGATGCGTTTCCAAAAACCGGCCCGACTCAGATTTTTTCCCGCCGCATTGGCACCGGCTATTCCGCGCCCTCCATTCGCGATGGCAAAGTGGTGGTGTTCCACCGCGCCAGCAAATTATATAAAGTAGAGGAAGCCGACACGCCCGCAACGGTCATCAAATACATCAACGGCGAACTCGCCGCGCTGAAGGCCAAGGAGCGCCTCACCGAGGCCAGCCTCAAAGCGGCCATCCAAACCACGCGCCGACGTGGCTTCATCGAATGGCCCGCGGCCATCGCCAAACATCTCGACGTGGAGGCCATCGATTGTCTCGACGCCAAAACCGGCAAACTCATTTGGCGCCACGCC
>CAUZWB010000430.1:0-2666 GCA_963583525.1 Verrucomicrobiia bacterium
TCTCCCTCGACCCGCGCGCCGTGGCAAGCGCAAAGGCTGGCATCCGCTCCCCGTTCCTGCGATGCTCCGCCCATGCCGATTGTGACCCAACTGCTGCACACCCGTTACCGCGTAGATGACCTCGATCGCTCGGTGAAGTTTTACACAGAAATTCTCGGGCTCACCGAGACGCGTCGGCACACCTCGCCGCGCGGCTCCACGCTCGTTTTTCTCGCCACGCCCAATAGCGCCGAGGAAATCGAGCTGTGCTCGTACCCGAGTAGCGGCGGCGTGCAAGTACAGGAAGATCTCACCCACCTTGCCTTTCTCGTCGACAGCTTGGAGGCGTTTGAAAAACACATCCAATCGCATGGCATCGAGTATTCCGACGGCCCGCATCTCAAGGAAGACGGCGGCGGCTTCGCCTTTATCGACGCGCCCGAGGGCTACGAGATCGAACTCATCCAGCGCGGCCCTAGCCCGGGCGATGGGGGTTACTAGCTTCATTGCATGATTTGGCAAACGGGAGACATCACGTGGCAATTCCCCCGCCCCACGCTGGTGATGGGGATTGTGAATGTCACGCCCGATTCGTTTTCCGATGGCGGCAAATTTATTGATGCCGATGCCGCCACCGCGCACGCGCTGCAACTTGCCGCCGATGGCGCGGAGCTGCTCGATGTCGGCGGCGAATCCACCCGCCCCGGCGCGCCAACTGTCGACGAAGCCGAGGAACTGCGCCGCGTTATTCCCGTCATCGAAAACCTCGCAGGCAAAACCGACGCCCTCATTTCCATCGACACCCAAAAACCCGCCGTAGCCGAAGCCGCCGTGGCCGCCGGCGCGCGGGTTATCAACGACATCGCAGCCAACCGCGCGGATGACACGATGTGGCGCGTGGCCGCCCAAACCGGCGCGGGCTACATCGCAATGCATATGCAGGGCACGCCGCAAACGATGCAGAACGCCCCCGAATACGACGACGTGGTGGCCACCGTGGAGTCCTTTTTTGCCGAGCGATTAGAGGCCATGGCCGCCGCCGGTTTACCCGCCAAACAGGTGGCGCTGGATCCCGGAATTGGGTTTGGCAAAACGGCGGGGCATAATTTGGCGTTGCTCGCGAGGCTCGCTCGTTTTACAAGATTCCAGCGACCGCTGATGGTCGGCGCATCGCGCAAATCGTTTCTCGGCGGAAAAGTCGCAGAACGACTCAGCGGCAGCATCGCCTGCGCTTGCCGTGCTGCCGCGAACGGGGCGGGCATTGTGCGCGTGCACGACGTACGCGAAACCGTGCAAGCCCTGCGCGCGTGTGAGGCCATTGACCGAGCATAAATATGGAGGCAATTTTTCTAGCACAGGTGAATCTGCCGCCGTTCATCGAGGAAATCTGGGAATGGATTAAACTCGATTGGACGTGGATTCTCCGTGGCGTGGTGGAAATCGCCGCGCTGGCGGTGGGCATTTATTATATGTTCAACCTCCTCCAACGCTCGCGCGGATGGCCGGTGGTGGTTGGCTTCCTCGTGCTCATCGGCATCACCACGCTCATCGCGATGCTCAAGCTGCAAGTGCTAAGTTGGTTGCTGCAGCAACTCTTCCTGTTTACCACCGTGGCCATCCTCATTATTTTCCAGCCCGAACTGCGCCGACTGCTCGCTGAGCTGGGCAATCTCCCACTCTTTTCCACCGACGAAGATAGCCCCCTCGATGTGGATGCGGTCGTACAAGCCACCGACCGCCTCGCGCGCCATCGCGTAGGCGCCATCATGGCCATCGAGCAAACCGTCGACATCCATCAGGAAACCCAAAGCGGCGTACTGCTCGACAGTGCGCTCACGCCTGAAATGCTCGACTCCATCTTTTTTCCTAACTCGCCGTTGCACGACGGAGGCGTGGTCATTCGAGCAGACCGCATCATGTACGCCTCCTGCATTTTCCCGCTCACGCGGCGGCTGGATGTGAACCGCACCCTCGGCACACGCCACCGAGCCGCCATTGGGTTGAGCGAAGAAACCGACGCCATCGTCGTGATTGTCTCCGAGGAAACCGGCGATATTTCATACTGCCACTCCGGCGCGCTGCACGGCAACGTGTCGGTGAAACAACTCAAGGATTTTCTCACCGAGAAACTCAAGACCGATGCCGCGCCCGTGGAGAAGCTGACTTTCACCGCGCGTGTCAAGGATTCGCTGCGTGACCTCGGCCGAATCATCAACAAAAAACTCCGCCCGAAAGATCACGCATGAGCGACCGGCCCCCACGCGACGAACGCGATCTCAACGAATTCTGGTGGAAAGTAGGATCCGTCGGCATTGCGGTGATGGTGTGGTTCATCATCACCACTGTGGCCGGCCTCTCCTACACCAACCGCGGCCACGACGGCAAAAAACCCGCGCCCAAGCCGGCCTCCACCAATGCGCCATCCTTGGCCAATCCCGAACTAAACGGAGGCAACAATGAGCCCGACGATGAAACAAACGAATAAAATCTTCGGCACCGACGGCGTGCGGGGTCGCGCCAACATCGAACCGGTCACCGCCGAGACCGCCCTCAAACTCGGCCGTGCCGCCGCGCACGTTTTCAAAAATCTCAACCCCGAGTCCCGCAGCCGCCACCGCCATCAAATTGTGATCGGCAAAGACACTCGTCTTTCCGGCTATATGCTCGAGAACGCGCTCGCCAGCGGC
>CAUZWB010000431.1:0-2659 GCA_963583525.1 Verrucomicrobiia bacterium
CATCGAAACCAAGCCCGCCACCAATGCGCGCTTGTTCGCCACCGCCAAGCCCTCGATGGGCTCGTCGATTTCGCGCAGGGCATACTCCTCATTCTCCCAACGACGACAAACCGCCATCGCCTCATCTTTATCAATAGTGCCCGTGCTGCGCTGCGTCCGCCGCCCATCCGCCGTGGCGTAGCAGCAAACCCAATTATCACTTTTTAGTCGTTTACGTAAACTGGCCATGATGTGGTAACAACTTGTTTTTTAATGTGAACACAAGGGTAACAACGCCTCGTTGCCCAATCTCTACCACGACTTCCCGTTTTAAGCAAATTATTTTTTGGTAACAACACAACCTTTTTTATTCACAGGTTTTGGGCGGTTTTTTAAATTTTCAAACTTTTGCAGGAAATTTTCCGTACTCGCAAGCTCATCCCTCCATTGAAAGTCAAAACCGCATCGATTGGAGGGACGAGCTTGCAGGTCCAAACCCAAAACAAAATTAACCGACAAACCCAAAAATCAAACACCCCAAACCCACAACGAACTCCCCTTGACAGAATTGAAAACCGCATTATCTTCATTCCAGTAGCGATGAACCCATCCGACCGATCACTTCAATCATTTTCACGACGTGTTTACGCCATGATGTTCCGGCGCACTGCCCTGCGTTGGATGGGGGTGTGGCTGATGGTGCTGGGCGTACTCGCGTTGGTGGTGCGGCTTACGGCAACGCTGCCGCCGTATTGGTGGGCGTATGCTTTAGCCTCTCTTGCCATTTTGCTGGGCGCGGCTTGGCGGCGCGAATTGAAACGCCGCCCAAGTGCCGAACAACTCCGCGCCACATTCGACCGCGAGAATAAAGCCGGCGGACTCGTGATGGCCGATGCCGAGGTGGACACGGAAGCGTGGGCAGACCGCCAAAATAATTTGCGCCTGCCCAATCTGCGCTGGCGCGGGGGTCGCGCGTATGGCGGGCTGATGTTGGCATTAATTTTTTTGACGGTCACCCTGCTCGTCCCCACGCGCTTTGCCAAACTGCTGGCCGAACCGCCACTGGAGATTGGCCAAACCATCGAGCAAGCACGCGAGCAAGTGGATGTTTTGGAGGAGCAAAATATTTTGTCCGAACAGGAAGCAGAAGTGAAGCGTTCAGAACTCGAACGCCTCAAGGAAGATGCCAGCGGATTCAATCCCTCCAAAACTTGGGAAGCGCTCGACCACCTCAAGCTCTCCAATCAAAACCTTGCCGAACAAGCCGCGCAGGAAGCCCTGAAAAAAATGGCCGCCCTCACCGAAGCCGAGTTGCTCGGCAATGCCGTCGACAAAATGCCGGCCGATGCCGCGCCTGATTCGGAGGAAAAAGCATTGAAGGAACTGGGCGCGTTATTGAATGACCTATTAGATAACGAAGCGCTGGAAAATCTCGCGCCGGAAATCCAAAAGGCCCTCCAGCAAGCCGGCCAAAAAAACCTGCCGATGGATCCCGAACAACTCGCGCCGCTGCTCAAGGCGTTGCGCGAAAATAAAGACGCCCTCCAAAAGCTCGCGCAAAAATTAGCTGAGCAAAATCTCATCCCGCCCAACCTCGCTGATCAACTCAATCAAGCGGGCGAATTGCCCGGCGGCCAAGCCCTCAAGGATTTATTGGCCAAGGGCGGTTTTCAACAGGAAGAACTGCGCGAATTTTTGGAGCAAATGGGGCAAGGCAAGGGCGGCATCGACCGCGGCCCCGGCGCGGGCCCCACGCAATATGGCCAGCCCACGGACGAAGCGGGTGCGGCGTTTAAGGAAGAAAAACTTTCGCCCAGCGTGAGCCTCAATCAAGCACGCCTCGCGGGCGTAACCTCCAGCGCGCCGGATGTCACCGGCGGCGAAGCGGTGCTCGGCCGCGACGCATTGCAGAACACCCAAGCCGGCGGCGGCAGCGCACTGACCGCGCCTGTCCTCCCTCGCCATCGCGGCACGGTGAATCGCTTTTTTCAACGCGGTGAAGAATGAAGGTGGGACACGCTGCACGTCCCTATCGGCTACACGCCTTTTTTGCGTGAATGGCCCGTCCGGTGCGGTTAGGGTTTCCACACATTCCTATGAGTGAAACGACCCGCCTGCTTAAGCCTGAAGAATTAACTCCGGCCACCGAACTCACCCGGCAAGTGCTGGAACAACTCGACCGCAGCCTGCTCGGGCGCGCGGAGCTGCATCGGCTCGTGCTCATCGGCCTGCTCAGTCGCGGCCACATTTTATTGGAAGGCCTTCCCGGCTTGGGCAAAACCGCGCTGGTGCAAACCATCGGCGACGTGATGAAGCTGCAATTCAGTCGCGTGCAGTTCACGCCGGACCTCATGCCGGGCGATGTGGTGGGCACGCATATTTTGCAGGAGACGGACACGGGCAAACGCGAAATGATTTTTGAACCCGGGCCGGTGTTCACTAATATTTTATTGGCGGACGAAATCAACCGCGCCTCGCCCAAGACCCAAAGCGCGATGCTCGAGACGATGCAGGAACGCTCGGTCACTTTGCGCGGCCAAACGCGGCCGTTGCCCGATCCGTTCTTCGTGCTCGCCAGCCAAAACCCCATCGAGATGGAGGGCACGTATCCGCTGCCCGAGGCGCAACTGGACCGCTTTCTTTTTCGTGTGATGTTCGATGCGGTGGATGCGTCGGTGCT
>CAUZWB010000432.1:0-2656 GCA_963583525.1 Verrucomicrobiia bacterium
TGACATAGTCGCGATAGCGCCAGGCGTTTGGCCGTTCGAAGTCATTGGCAAAACCCCCGCTGTCCGCATAGCGCACCACATCCAGCCAATGCCGCCCCCATTGCTCGCCGTAATGGGTTGAGGCCAGCAAGCGGTCGAGGAGCCGCTTGTGAGCACCAGGTTTTTTTTCGGCCAAAAATTGATCAATCTCCCGAGGGGTCGGTGGCAGACCGGTGAGGTCAAAGGTCGCACGGCGGATGAGTGTTTGCCGGTCGGCTAATGGTGCCGGCATTTGCCCTTTTGGCATACGCGCGGTGATGAAGGCGTCGATCGGATTGCTGAATGGAGATTTTGGCACGGCCGGTTTTTTCACCGGCTGATACGCCCACAAATTTTCATCCTGATATCGCCGGTAAGTCCATGCCTCGGAAAGGCCTTCACTGGTTTTCACGAGCACGCCTTCGTCGGTGCGGACTTTGGTCCGTTCCTCGGCGACGTATTTGGCTTGCGTTTTCGCGTCCGGCCAAGGCGCGCCCAGCGCAATCCAGCGCTTGATGAAGGCAATCTGCGAAGCACTCAACTTGTCATTCGCCTTGGGCGGCATAGCAAGGTCCTCGTCCTTACGCTCAATGGCTTGAATGATCAGGCTCGCATTGGGTTTTCCCGGTACGATGCCCGGGGTTTTACTTTCCCCGCCTTTGAGCAGGGCGTTGCGCGTGGTCAGGTTTAACTCGCCTTTGATTTTGTCCGGCTCACCGCCGTGGCAGGAAAAACATTTGCTGGTGAAAATCTGTTTCACTTTCAGAGTGAACAACCGCTCGCCCTCCTGTTTTGGGTTCGCTGCTTCGCCCACGAAAATGCCGGCCAAGAAAATCAAAATGATCGAGAGTTTGTTCATCAGCGGAGCGGTCTATTTTTTGGGTTCCGGTTTACCGGTTTCTCCCGCCAGTCGGCGTGCGATGAACTGGCGGATTTTTGGGAATTTACATTTGGGGATGAGCTTTAAGGCTTCGGACCGGTTTTCGGGGATGGCGGGGTTGATACCGTACCAGATCATTAGCGGCAGCACCGGGTCTTTGGTGAATTTGTTTTGTGACACGAGGGCGGTGGCGAGGGGCCAGCGATCTTTGTGTGGAAGGCGCTGGAGGGTGGAGGCGAGCTCCAGTTGCACCAAGCCGGCGGGATCGGTTTGTGCCATTTTCACAAATCGTTTCAACGCGGCTGGCGAGGGCGTGCCGCCGTCATTGAGCAGCTTAATGGCCCACACGCGGATGTGTTCGCGCTCGTCGTGAGTTTGCTCGAGCAGCCATTTCTCTTCCGAACCGCCGGTGACGTGCAGTACCCACATTGCGCGGAGGGCGGTGGGGGTCGAGGTGGTGAGCTTGTAGGTGTTTAAAAGAAACTCGCGCGCCTCGGCGATGTCCCTGCGATCGGTTGCGGCCCGTGCCTGCAAAAGTTGACGCGACTGGCGTACGAGCCATTCGTTGCGGCTGTTCTGCAATTTGGCCAGTTCGAGACTGGAGAGATTGGCGAGATTCAGATTGTACGGCCGTGTTTTGCCGTGGGTGACTTTGTAAATGCGGCCGCTGGCGCGGTGGATGCCGTCGTTGTCGTGGCACTCGCCGATGTCGGACCAGTCGATCACAAACACGCCGCCGTCGGGGCCGGCGCTCAGCTCGATGCCGCGGAACCACGGGTCCTTCGATTTCAAATGATCCGCCGCGTGCTTGGCCGTGTAGCCGGCGCCGCGTCGGTGGAGCGTGTCGCGGTTGATGCGTCGGCCGTGGAGGTTGAGCGTAAACACGTTGTTGCGATAGCTCGCGGGCCAGTTGTCGCCGAGGTAAATCATCATCCCGCAATGTGCGTGCCCGCCGCCGGCGGCATCGGTGATGGAGGTCATGCCGGTTTTTTTTAGGTCATGCCATTTCTCGTTGCCTTGATCCCAATGAAAATGGTCGGCGGTTTGGGGGATGAGTTCGTAAAGGTGCGTGTCGAAATGCTCGCCGTACATCCGCTCGTAACGCGCGCCGGGGATGACGTGCCAAAGGTGGCCGATGACGGTGTTGATGAAAAAGAGCTGGCCGTGTTCGTCCCAGTCGTGCCCCCACGAGTTGGTGGTGCCATGGCAAACGACTTCGAATTTTTTGCGCGTCGGGTGATAGCGCCAAATGCCACAGTTGAGGGGCGTGCGTTGATCCGCAGGTGTGCCGGGTGCGCCGACCTGGGAAGTATCCATGATGCCGTGCCGCCCGTACAGCCAGCCGTCGGGTCCCCAGCGCAGGCCGTTGACGATGTTGTGCCGCACTTTGTCATTCGCAAATCCATCGAGCACCGGCATCGGTTTGCCATCGGGTTTATCGTCGCCGTTTTTGTCAGCCAAAAAAAGAATCTCCGGAGCACACGCCGCCCACACGCCGCCGAAGCCAATTTCAATACTTGTCAACTGGCTCGCGCCGTCCCAGAAAATTTTCCGCTTGTCGAACACGCCGTCGTGATTCGTGTCCTCCAAAATGATGATGCGATCCTTGAGCTTTTTATCGAAATTCGTTTCGCGCTCGGCGTAGGTGTAACACTCGGCGATCCACAACCGCCCGCGCGCGTCCCACGCCATATCAATGGGCTGCCGCACCATCGGCTCCGAAGCGGCGAGCTGTACCCGAAACCCCTTTGGCACCGA
>CAUZWB010000433.1:0-2654 GCA_963583525.1 Verrucomicrobiia bacterium
CGAATCGATGACCCGAATTGTTTTTACACCTTCGCTCATGGAACGCGCGCAGCGTACGGTGCGCGCCTAAAATTGGACAGTGCGAACTTGCCAAATCAGGCGTGTCCTATACAATTGCCGTTCACCACAATGAAAACGCGCATTCTTTTTTCTGTTCTCTTTCTGTTCAGCCTCGTTTTTGTCCATGCTGGCGAAGGACTCATTCGCGTGCTGTTCCTTGGGCATCCGGCGAAGCATCATAACTCGAATGAATACTATCCCATGCTCGCCAAGGCGCTGGGGCGTGACGCGATTTATTTTGATTACACGGTGAGCGTGGAGGAGGCGCTGGGCGACGCGAACTATCTCGGGCGGTTTGACGTGCTGCTGCTGTACGCCAACCACGGCACCATCAAGGCGCACCAGTGGAAGAACTTGAAAAATTTTGTGGAGCGCGGCGGCGGCTTTGTGCCGGTGCATTGCGCGAGCTGGTGTTTTGGCAATGAGCCGGGGTTTGACCAGTTGGTCGGCGGGCGGTTCAAGAGCCATCAAACGGGAATTTTCAAGGCGCGGATTGTCGACGGCAAACATGCGGCGATGAACAATGTGAAGGCGTTTGAGGCGTGGGATGAGACGTATTTTCACAATAAACATAATGCCAAGAACCGCACGGTGCTGATGGTGCGTGAGGCGATGAAGGGCGACCCGCACACCAAGCCGGAGCCGTGGACGTGGGTGCGCACGCAGGGCAAAGGGCGCGTGTTTTACACGGCGTCGGGCCACGACGCGCGGGTGTGGGGTCATGCGGGTTTTCATCAACTGCTCAAGAGCGGCATCCTCTGGGCGGCGGGCGATGCGGCGCGTGCGCGGTATGAAAAATTTTTGGCCGGTCGCGCGCCGTTGAAATATGTGAAGCGCGATAACATTCCGAATTACGAAAAGCGCCCCGAGCCGTTGCCGTATCAACTGCCGTTGTCGGCAACGGAGAGCATGAAACACACGCAAGTGCCGGCTGGGTTTGAGCTGAAACTCTTCGCCGCCGAGCCGCAGATTGTGAATCCGATTTACATGCAATGGGACGCGCGCGGGCGGTTGTGGGTGGCGGAGAGTGTGGATTACCCAAACGAAATCAAGGCCGGCCGCAAGGGCAATGACCGCATCAAGATTCTGGAGGACACCGACGGCGATGGCCGATGCGACCGCGTGAAAATCTTTGCCGACGGGCTGAACATTCCCACTTCGTTCACTTTCGCGCGCGGCGGCATCATCGTGGCGCACGCGCCGGAGTTTTTATTTTTCAAGGACACGGACGGCGACGACAAGGCCGACGTGCGCGAGGTGCTCTTCACCGGCTTTGGCGTCGGCGACACGCACGCGGGCCCGAGCAATTTGCGTTATGGTTTTGACAACTGGATCTACGGCACGGTTGGCTACGCGCGCTTCACCGGCACGCTCGGTGGCCGGAAACACAACTTCGGCATGGGCGTCTTTCGCTTCAAGTCCGATGGCTCGGACATTGAGTTTCTGCATCAGTTCAACAACAACACTTGGGGCGTGGGCTTCAATGAAGCGGGCGATGTGTTCGGCTCCACGGCCAACAATAACCCCACTTTTTTTGGCGGCATCCCCGCCACCGTGTACGGCGCCGACCGCGGCAAGAGCGCGAAGATGATTGCCAGTTCCCCGCGCTTTTTTCCCATCACGCCGAACATCCGCCAAGTGGACGCCTTCAATGCCTACACCGCCGGCTGCGGGCACGCCTTTGCGACCTCGAGCGGTTTCCCAAAAAGTTGGCGTGATCGGCGCGCGTTCATTTGCGGTCCCACCGGCAACCTCGTGGGCATGTACGACATCCGCGCCAAGGACGCCGGCTACGAGGCCATCAATGCCTTCAGCTTCCTCGCCAGCGCTGATGAATGGTTCAGCCCCATCGTCGCCGAGGTCGGCCCCGATGGAAATCTGTGGGTGGCCGACTGGTACAATTTTATCATCCAACATAACCCCACGCCCAACAAGGCCCGCGCCGGTTACGACGCCAAGCGCGGCGTCGGCAACGCGCACATCAACCCCAATCGCGACCGCCAACACGGCCGCATCTACCGGGTGGTGTATCAAGGAAACAAATCCAAAGCGCCCAAGCTCGACAATACCGCGCAGCGGGTGAAGGCCTTGAGTCACGACAATCTTTTCTGGCGCCAAACCGCTCAACGATTGCTCGTGGACAACCAACAAACCGATGCTGTTGCCGCCCTAAAAACCCTCACCACCCAGGGCGGCCACGCAGCCATCCACGCGCTCTGGACCTTGAAGGGCCTGAATGCGTTGGACCAAAAAACCCACGCCGCAGCCTTGATCAACCCCGCCCCCGAACTGCGCCGTAATGCCCTGCGTGCCCTGGGCATTGGCAAGACCGATGCCACAATGCTTTATGACAGCGCTACCCTGGCGGACAAGGATTTGCAGGTGCGACTGGTTGCCTTCACCAAGCTCGCCGCTTTGCCCGAGAGTGATGCCAACAAGAAAACTGCTTCGCTACTAATGAAGCTGCCCGAGAACGCCAAGGACGAATGGCTGCGATTGGCGCTGCAAGCTACTGGCGCGGCAGAGTTGAATATCGTGGGCTACAAACGCGGGCCGAATCTACTGCCCAACGCTTCCTTTGAAGAAGTCGGCGG
>CAUZWB010000434.1:0-2647 GCA_963583525.1 Verrucomicrobiia bacterium
AAATTGGGCTGAATTATTACTGCCGCGCTTGCTCGATCATTTCCTTGATCGTCACCGGCTTGCCGTCGCGGCGTTTGCTTTCATCGGCGGCGGCCATGAAGGCGAACATCTCGATGGTCTCTTGAGCACTCACCGGCACTTTGCCGGTTTGGAACATTTTTACCGCCTCCACCACGAGCGGCGCGTAGCCGTCGTAACCGCCCGCTTCGCTTTCGCCTTTGGTGCCTTTGGCTTTGCCGCCGTAGCCTTTGCCTTCGCGGAAGATTCCGATGCGATCGCCTTTCCACTTGCCTTCCACTTCGATCTTGCCATCGGCGGTGGTGCGTCGCACGACGGTTTGGCAGCCGGTGCCCATCACGGTGAAGAGAGATTCGCAGCCGTGCACGCCGTACCAAAATAAATCCGGATGTCGCACCTCCAATGAGCAGGGGCTGTGGACCTCGGCGCGGGTGACGGTGCCAATGGAGCCATGCCGAATGGCTTGATTTGTTTTTCCGTAGCGCAGTGACGACGAGCTGAAAACCGGCACGCCCTTTTTCTTGGCGTACTCGAAAATGAAAATGGCGTCCGCCAGCGAGCCGGCCATGGGTTTGTCGATGAAGAGCGGCAGGCCGGCATCGATGACGGGGATGGCTTGGCGCACCTTGGGGCGGCCATCCACGCTCTCGAGCATGACGGCGTCCACGTTTTTGCACAGCTCGGCGATGGTGGGGTAGAGTTTGAGCCCGTATTCTTTTGTGAGCGTCTCGGTGTATTTATCAATGCGATCGGCGCTGGAGGGGATGTCGCGACTCCCACCTTTAAAGGCCGCCACCACTTTTGCTTTCGCCAGCGGGCCGGTGGCCTTGGGGTCATTGATGATTTTGGTGAAGGCAATGACGTGCGAAGTGTCCAGCCCGATGAGGCCAATGCGGAGATCTTCAGCCATCGCAACGGCAGCGAAGGCGAACGAAAGGATAAGTGCGGTAATGCGTTTCATAGAGGCCCCAAGGCTAACGCCCGCCGCGCGTTTGTAAATGGGAAAGTGCCTACGCGTTGGTGGTCACTTCGGCGAAGTCCAAGCCGTGGCGTTTGCAGTATTCGCTGAGGGATTTTTCGTTTTCGATGAGCACGGTGCGCACCACGGAGGATTCGTCGGCATAGCCCACATCGGCGACGTGGTCGGGGATGAGGTGCGTTTGCTTGTGCGCGTAGGCAAGCGCGAAGCAGGATTCTGCGACCACGAAAAAGGGAATCTCCTGATCCGCACCCTCGGCGTAGTCTTCGATAACATCGGCCAGCAGCTCAAGTTGATCGACGAGGTGCGGAAATTTTGGTGCGTGGATTTCGGCAAATTCTAGTTTCAATTGCGGCAGCTTCTGGTGAATCCCGTGCAGGATTTTGGGTGACACTTTGGCTGCGTTGGAATGAACAAATTCTGCAATATCGGACATGCGGAGAGTTTAACAGGCTGCTGGCGGGAATCAAGCCCATGCTGCCGGTAAGACGCCGACAGCAAATCACACAATTTCCAACTCCATCTGCGGCAGGGCTTTGATGAATTTTTGGCCGTAACGCTTAGTGAGCACGCGGTTGTCGAGTACGGCGATGATGCCGCTGTCGTCTTGCGTGCGGATGAGTCGGCCGACGCCCTGGCGGAATTTCAAAATCGCCTCGGGCAAATTAAATTCCATAAACGCATTACCGCCGCTCGCCTCAATCGCCTCCACGCGGGCCTCGATGAGCGGGTGATCTGGCACGGCGAAGGGCAGTCGTGTGAGGATCACGTTGCAGAGCGATTCGCCCGGCACATCGACGCCCTGCCAAAAGCTGTCCAATCCGAACAACACCGAGTCGGTGTCTTGCTTAAACTGCTCCAGCATCGTGGCGCGCGGCGTGCCGGTGCCCTGCACGAACGCGCGGATGCCCAGCTCGTCAAAGAGCGGCTCCATTTCCTCCGCCACCTCGCGCATCAATTTTCCGTTAGTGAAAAGCACAAACGCCTTGCCGTGCGTCATGCGGATGAAATGGCCGATCCATTGCACGAGTGCCCCGCCGTATTCGTCCGCTCGCGGGTCGGGCATTTTCCCGGCCACATAAAGTTTCACATTTTTTTGATAATCAAAGGGCGAACCGAGCTGCGCGCGCCGCGAAGTTTCCGCGCCGACTTGGTTGATGAAATACTCCAAGCCCGGGCACATTGCCTTTTGTTCGGGCGGCAGTTCGCAGCGATCCGAATCCTCCACGGCCAGCGTGGCGCTGGTGCAGATGACGGACGATCCGCTGCCAAACAAGCGACGCCGCAGGAAGTCCGCGGCATCGATTGGCGCGGCGTTCATCGAAATGTTTTGCCGATTGCGGCCGGTGCGTTCTACCCAATAGACGTGTTGCTCCGCCGCCTGCCCGATGAAGGTGGCCACCGCGTCGCGAATCTCCGCGATACGCCGGTTGCATTCGATCAACTCGGCGGAGGATTCTTCGTCCTCACTGTCCTCGATGAGATGCCCCAGCGATTCGCGCAGACGTTGCAGCGGCTGCGACACGGTGTCTTCCACCAAATCCGCCTGCCGAATGCGCAGCTCCTGCCAATCGCGTTGGCGCCGCGGTGATTGTGCGTGCAACGCATCGCACGCCCCTTCGACTTCGCCAAAAAGTTTCTCCGCCTCAT
>CAUZWB010000435.1:0-2632 GCA_963583525.1 Verrucomicrobiia bacterium
TCCCATTGCGGCTGCGAAAAAGGAACCCACGTACAGCAGCCCGTTCACCAGCAGCAGTTCATTTACAAGCAGCAGTTCGTCATTTCCGCGCAGTTCGTTTGCGGAGGATGTGGAGGTTGAAGAAGAATCCACGGAGCCTGAGCCATTGCCTCAACCCGAGGTCGCAGTAGAAGTTGCTGCGGAGGAGGAAGATTTTACTGCGCCGACGGTATCCGCCTCCGCGCGGGATCCGGAGGATGACAAGTGGACAAGTTTCCCGGACATTTCATTTCCGGGGAGTAAGTAAAGGTAGGGACGCGCTGTGCGCGTCCGTGGACACGCGCAGCGTGTCCCTACCCTTTGCCATCCGTTGGCGGTTCTTGTTGCTGGGCTTCCTGCAATTGCGCGAGGAGTTGTTGGATGAGAGCGTCGCTGTCGTTCACCATATCCTGACTGACATCCACGACCACTTCGGTGGGCTGAGCGGCGTCGAGGCGTTCGCGCAGTTCGCGATGGCGTTCCTGATAATTCGCGAAGAGCACGCCGATGTTCGAAAGCGCCGCCTGCATTTGGTTGGCCTGCGATTGGGATTGTGAATCGCGAATGGTGTTGGCGAGCGTGGCATTGCTTTGCTCAATAAATTCGGCCAGCGCCATTTGGCGGTCGGCAAGCCCCGACTGGCTTTGCTGAGCAGCGGCGGCGGCGGTGCTGGATTGCTCGAGGTATTTCTCAAACGCACCGCGCAATGCAGATAAATTTTCATTGACCGCATCATCCACCGGCGCGCCCTCGGTCGGCGCGACGACTTGCTGGCTGGCGAGGTGTTGGGCGATGGTTTCGCGTAGGCTCTCGATGCTCTCGCCCATCCCGCCGAGGTCGAGCTTGGTGGTGCGGGGTTTGGAAAGTTCTTCCTTAAGAGTGCCTTGAATGGAATCGAGGCCGCCAGTGAAGAGAGATAACTGGCTGACCACGCGGCTGACGGGATCGCCTTGGTCGCCGCCCTGTAAAAATTGATTGCGGCCAAAGGTTTTCTTGATGTCCTCCCAGCGCGCTTCCTCTTCGTCGGTCATCATGCCGATGAGCTGCTTGAACTTCAGGAAGTTCGCCTCGGCGCCGGTGGTGAGTGTTTGGCTTTCCCCCTTGTAATGGTCGAGCACGAGGTCCATCAGCTCCTGCTCGTTCATAATCGGCAACACCTTTTCAGTGAGGCGATTCATGTTGCGATACGAGCCCTGCATTTTGAAGGCCGGCTCCGTGCGGAACTCATCCGCTTGCCCGGCGCTTTCGATGTACAACTGGTTCACCTTCAACACCACATCGCGCAGCACGGCGAGTTTTTTGAGGACGTTCAGTAATTCCTCAGTTTCGTTCGCGGAAAAATTCCCCTGCAATTCAATGCCCTCGCGCTGGTCAGTTTCGGCTATCCGAATGAACGCCTGAATATCCTTCTGCGCCGCCTTGGCGAGCGGTTGAAAAACGGGATTGGAGGTGATGGCGTTTTCGATGTAACTGCCGTTGAACGCTTCCTCGCGGCCTTTCATGTCGTCGCCGAGATTGTAGGTGTCGGCGCGGTTGGCGAGCATATCAGGGATGCGGAATTTCTCACCGCTCTCGGTGTACGGATTGCCGGCCATCACGACGACGACACGGCGGCCGCGCATGTCGTAGGTCTTGGGTTGGCCGCGCCAGACGCCTTCGATTTTGCGTTGGGCATCGCAGAGCGAGATGAATTTCTGCAAAAACTCAGGGTTGCAGTGCTGGATGTCGTCCACGTAAATCATCACGTTATCGCCCATCTCCAGCGCGAGGTTGAGCTTGTTGACCTCCGCACGCGCGCCGGCGTTGGGGGCATCCTCGGGATCCAGCGACGACACTTCGTGGCCCAGCGCCGGGCCATTGATTTTCATGAAAATTAATCCCATCCGATTGGCGAGATATTCCATCAGCGTCGTTTTGCCGTAGCCCGGCGGGGAGATGAGCAGCAGCAAGCCCATCAAATCCGTGCGCTTGCCTTCGCCGGTGACGCCGATTTGCTTGGCAAGATTGTCGCCCACGATGGGCAGATAAACCGTGTCGACCAATTGATTGCGAACGAAGGACGACAGCACGCGCGGCTCGAATTCGTGCAGTCGCAGCAATTTCTTTTCGTCCTCGATGAGTTTTTGTTTCAACTCCTGATATTGCTCAAAGCGCGGCACCGATTCGCGCGTGAAGCGGTTGAGTTTTTCCCGGAACGCAAGATAATCGAAATCGTAACTGCCATCCTGCACCGCATCGTGCGCGCCCTGCAGTCCGGTGATGGCCTGGGCGGTGGCGGCTTTTACGACTGCTTGTTTGTGGTGATGGCCGCAGAAAATCAGTGCCGACACTTCTTCGAGGTATTTATTTTCGCCATTGCGCGAGAGCAGGAAACCGCGCACCCAATCGCGCACGAGCTGATAATGGCTGTGCGGGTTGGCCTTGAGCGGCTTCTGCGCGTTGGCGAATTCGGCCTCGCTGCCTTTCTTGACGAGATGGCGCTCAAACTCGGTGAGCAGTTTGTCCGCTTCCTGACTGACGGCCCAGTCTTTGCCATTTGTGATTTCGTAAAATAAATATTCGCCCGCGGGTGCGGCATCCAGTTCGGGGAACAAACCCGTGTCCGTCACAAAAC
>CAUZWB010000436.1:0-2629 GCA_963583525.1 Verrucomicrobiia bacterium
GTGCAAGTTACTGTCCTCGGCGGCGACATCCTCACCGTAGATTTCCACGGCGACGGCGAAACATTCTCAAACGTCAAACTCACCGGCCCCGCACAATTTGTATTTGAAGGAACAGTGGCGATCTAGAGAGAGAACGTGTTGCGTGACCTTACCAATTCCCTTGAATCCACCCCATTCCGCCTGTTAGCATACGCCACGCAATGTTCACTGGAATTTACACCGCACTCGTTACGCCCTTCAAGAAAGGTCGCCTTGATGAGACTGCTCTGAAAAAACTTGTTGAGCTGCAGGTGAAAGGCGGCGTGGATGGTATCGTGCCCGTGGGCACCACCGGCGAATCGCCCACAGTCGATTTTGAGGAGCACGTGCGTATCATTGAATTGGCAGTTTACTACGCCAAAGGCCGATGTAAAATCATTGCCGGCAGTGGCGCGAATTCCACCGAGGAGGCGGTTTACCTCACCAAGTCCGCCGAGTACGCCGGTGCGGATGGCTCACTGCAAGTGTGCCCCTATTACAATAAGCCCTCGCAAGACGGCCTGTACGCGCACTTCAGCAAGATTGCCAAATCCACCAACTTGCCCATCATTCTTTACAGCATCCCCGGCCGCTGCAACGTGGAAATCGCCGTGCCCACCGTTGTGCGTCTCGCGTTCGATTGTCCTAACATCGTGTGCATTAAAGAAGCCGGCGGCGACGTGGATCGCGTTAGCCAATTGCGCGCCGCTTTGCCCAGGCAATTTACCATCCTCAGTGGCGACGATGCCCTCACGCTACCTTTCATGGCTGCCGGGGCAAAGGGCGTCATTAGTGTTTCGAGTAACTTGATTCCGAGGCAGCTCGCCAAAATGGTTCATGCATTCCTCGAGGGTGATGCCAAGGGCGCGCTTAAGCTGCACGAAAAATATTATCCGCTCTTCAAGGATCTGTTTATTGAAACTAACCCGGTCCCCGTTAAGGCCGCATTGGCCATGAAAGGGTTGGTCGCTGAGGAGTACCGACTTCCGCTGGTTAAAATGAACCCTGAACACCGCCGCAAATTGCGTGCCACGCTTAAGGCAACGGGTGTACTCAAGTAACATGGCTAAAATTATTATTCACGGTTCCAAAGGTCGCATGGGCCAGATGCTCATCGCGTGCGGGGAATCAATGGACGGCATCGAAATCGTCGCCGGCGTGGACGAAGGTGATGACTTGTCCACCCTCATCGCTGACTGCGATGCGGTCATCGATTTTAGTTTGCACAGCGCCAGCGCCGATTGCGCGGTGCTCTGCGCCAAGCATGGCAAAGCGTTCGTCATCGGCACCACCGGTCACTCCGATACGGAGAAATCTGCAATCCTTAATCATCAATCAGAAATCCCAATCGTCTGGGCCAGCAATTATTCAACCGGCGTGAACACGCTTTTCTGGCTCACGAAAAAGGCTGCTCAAATCCTGGGTCCGGACTTTGATTTGGAAGTGGTGGAGATGCATCACCGCCACAAAGTCGATGCCCCAAGCGGAACCGCCACCACGCTCGGAGAAATTTTACTCGAAGTGCGCGACCAACAAAAAGACGCACTCCGCCACGGCCGTGAAGGCATCGTGGGCGCGCGCACCGACGAGGAAATCGGAATGCACAGCCTGCGCGGCGGCGACGTGGTGGGCGATCACACTGTTATTTTCGCCGGTGCCGGCGAACGCCTCGAGCTCACCCACAAAGCCGCCAGCCGCGAAACCTTCGCCAACGGAGCTCTTCGCGCCGCACAGTGGGCCGTTCAACAATCGCCCGGCCTCTATGATATGCAGGATGTTTTGGGTTTGGAATGAATTCTGACCAAATCTGTCTCGTCGCCATTGGGTCTAATCTGGGTGACTCGACTGCCAATGTTCAGCGCGCCTTCGAAGAACTCCAGAACCTCTCCGCACTCCAAATCCAAAAATCCTCACTATGGCGCAGCACGCCGGTCGATTGCCCGCCCGACTCACCGGATTTCATCAACGCGACCGCCGCTCTTGCACCGTTAGAAAACGAGACGCCCGAGTCATTGCTTGAAAAACTTCAGCAATTGGAATTCCAATTTGGCAGAAAACCCAAAGCGGTGATTAACGAGCCGCGCCCGCTTGACCTCGATCTCATCGCTTTCAAAATTGAAACGCGCGATTCAACGTCCCTCACCCTCCCGCACCCGCGCTTTCATCAACGCCGTTTTGTGCTCGAGCCGCTGAACCAAATTGTGCCTACCGCCATGCTCCCCGGCCAAACCCAAACCATCGGCCAACTCCTCGCCGCGCTCGACACCGCCGAAGCCCTCACCCGTCTTTAAGCTTCCAACCGGCGATTCCACCTCTACACTCCGCGCATGGCCGACGACGAATCTCCCACCCCACGCCGCTGGTATCAATCACTCGGTCCCGGTCTCATTACGGCCTGCGTCGTCATTGGCCCCGGAAGCATTCTTACCAGTTCAAAAGTCGGTGCGGCCAATGGTTACACCTTGAGTTGGGTCGTGATTACTTCGGTGCTGTTCATGCTCGCGTTTACAACGATGGCCGCGCGCCTTGGCGTGATGGGAAAAGAATCTCCGGGGAAAATGCTCACCGATTCTGTGGGGCGTTGGTTGGCTGTGCTTATCGGAATATCCGT
>CAUZWB010000437.1:0-2622 GCA_963583525.1 Verrucomicrobiia bacterium
ACCAACGCAATGCGGGAAGTGATTGCCTCGGGGACGGTTTACTGGAAGGATTTCGCGCGATGAGTGAGGTAGCTAAATTTTTTGTCGAGGTGGAGGACAACATCGACGGACTGCGGGCGGATGCGTCCGTGAGGCGGGCGACGCTCGACTGGGTGACCGCCATTGCGCCGCATAATTACACATATAATTTCACGTGGCTGGGTCGGCCGGTCATTCAGTTTCCGCAGGACCTTGCCGCGTTGCAGGAAATTATTTGGGACACGCGGCCCGACCTCATCATCGAGACTGGCATCGCCCACGGCGGCTCGCTGATTTTTCACGCGTCGATGCTGCAACTGCTCGGCAACGAAGGCCGCGTGCTCGGCATCGACATCGACATCCGCGAACACAACCGCGCCGAGATCGAAGAGCATCCGATGTTTGAGCGCATCGAAATGATTCAAGGCTCGTCGATTGACGACGCCATCGCCACGCAAGTCGCCGAAGCCGCGACCGAAGCGAAGCGCGTGATGGTGGTGCTTGATTCGAACCACACGCACGCGCACGTTCTGCGCGAGTTAGAAATCTACGCGCCGTTTGTCACGGAGGATTGTTATCTCGTCGTGTGTGACACGCTCATTGAAGATATGCCCGTCGGGTCATTTCCCGATCGCCCGTGGGACAAAGGCGATAATCCGCGCACCGCGGCGGATGCTTTTTTGAAAACCACCGACCGCTTTGAGGTCGACACCGCCATCGATGCAAAGCTGCAAATTAGCGTGGCGCCGGGCGGTTATTTGAAATGCGTGGCCGACCAATGAGTGATCGCATCCCCATCGCCGGCCCGAGTATCACGCAGCGAGAAATCGACTACGCCACCGACGCGGCGACGAATGGGTGGTATGACCGCGCGGGCGAATACCCGCGCCGCTTTGAGAAGGCCTTTGCCGAATACATCGGCGTGAAACACGCGGTGAGTTTGCCTTCGTGCACTTCGGGGTTGCATCTTGCGCTGGCGGGGCTGGGCATTGGGCCGGGCGATGAGGTGATTGTGCCGGACCTTACGTGGATTGCTAGCGCCGCGCCCATCGCGTACGTCGGCGCCACGGTGGTGTTTGCGGATGTGAATGAAAACACGTGGTGCCTCAGCGCGGCGAGCGTGCGCGCGTGTATTACCGAAAACACGAAGGCGATTTTGCCGGTGGATTTATACGGAGGCGTGCCGGATTACACCGCGCTGCGGGCTATTGCGGATGAGCATGGCTTGACAATTATTGAGGATGCCGCCGAAGCCATTGGCAGCGAATTTGACGGACGCAAAGCAGGCGCACTGGGCGACGTGGCGGCGTTTAGTTTTCACGGTTCCAAAACCTTCACCACCGGCGAGGGCGGAATGCTCGTGACCGATGACGACGAATTGCACGCGCGCGTGACGCGATTGCGCGACCACGGCCGCGAGCCGGGCGACGTCCATTTCAAAAACACCGAAGTCGCGTTCAAATACAAAATGCCGCCCGTGGCCGCGGCGATTGGTTTGGCGCAAGTGGAGCGCGCGGAGGAGTTAGTTGCCCGCAAGCGGGAAATTTTTGAATGGTATCGCGAAGCATTGGCGGATGTGGAAGGCATCACGTTGAATCACGAACCGGCCAACACGAAGAATACATTTTGGATGGTCACCGCCGTGCTCGATCCGATGCTGGAGTGGCCGAAGGAAAAACTGATGGCGGCGTTCGATGCCGAAGGCATCGACAGTCGGCCGATGTTTCATCCGCTCAGCAGTTTGCCGGCGTACGATGGCCAAGCGGAAGCGGCGGTGGCGCGCAAGCGAAATGTAGTGAGCTATCGCCTCAGCCCGTGGGGCATCAACTTGCCGTCGGCGATGAACCTCACTTACGAACAAGTCCAGCGCGTGGCAGAAACTTTGCGCCGCATCCTCGGCTTGTCATGAGTGAGTTGGTCACAGTCATTCCCGTTTACAACGGCGAACGCTTTCTCGAGGCTACCCTCGAATCGGTGGCCAGCCAAACGCGGCGGCCCGATCGCGTTATCATTCAAGACAACTGCTCCACCGACGGAACGCATCGCATTGCCAAGGCGTTTGAAAAAGAAGGCTTCGAGTGGCGACTCACCGAGGAGCACGTGACCTCCACGGAAAATTTTAATAACGCGTTGCGCTACGCGGAAGAAGCGGACGTGCTGCATTTGCTGACGGCGGATGACTTGATTAAGCCGGAGTTTTACGAACGCCTGCTCGCGCCGATGGAAGCGGTGAAAGGGCGCGCGCTGGTTTATGCGGCGTACGAAGTCATCGACGGAGACGGCGCGTTGGTGGACGGCGGGGATTTGATGTGCCCGTTTCCCATCGTGCCGGGTGGTGCGCCCATCGATATTCCGCAAAAAGAATTCATCGCCGCGCAGGCGGATCTGCGGACGATTTGTTTGCCGGCAGTTTTGATGAAGACCAATCGCGAGTCGATGCCGGTGGAATTTCACACGCACTTTATTCAGTGCGCCGATGCGGTGTTTTACGCGGAACTGGCCGCCGCGTGTGAGGCGGTCATCGAGGTGCCCTCGGCCCTTTGCGAATATCGGCGGCACGAGCACAGCGCCACCTCCTGCAACCGGCGCGAGCCCGGCGCGGTG
>CAUZWB010000438.1:0-2580 GCA_963583525.1 Verrucomicrobiia bacterium
AGCCTCGTGGCTCAAAGCCAGATCGCCAATGCTTATTACGAAGCCCCCCAAAAACTTGAGGATTACCAACTCGCCGTCGAGAAGCTTGAGATTATTATGAAGCAACCCGCCGACGAACGCGCCGAAGATCACGAATTGGATCTCGAGCAAATTCAACTGCGCTACATGCGGGCCGTGTACAACGCCATCCGCGCCATTGACCGCCGCCTCACCCGCGACAACCGCCGCCTCAAAATTCTCCCGAACAGCACACTGGCCAGTGACAAACTGCAATCCCAGATTGCCGTTTTAGCGAAAGATCGCAACGAGCTCTGGCGCAGCCTCGCCAAACAATCCGCACTGTTCATCGAGCAATATACCAAGACGCTCTCCCGCCAAAGCGTCCGCTACGACGGCGAGGTGCGGTACTACAAAATTCTCGCCCATCAAGCCCTCGGCAACGAGCAGCACGTGCAACGCGAAGTGGAAGTTCTACTCCAAAACTCCTCCGTCACCAGTGAGCTTGAGGTCGTTTGGGAAGGCACGCGCCTGCAAATCGTGATGGACATCGCCAACCTACTTTACGCCGAAGCCATTCAGCTCCAAGGCGATTTGGAACAACTCGCCCAACTCGCCGGCGAACCCACACCGGGGCAAAACGCGCAAATCATAGCGGTGCAGCCACGCTTGCACGACTCCCTGCAGGTGCACCTCAACGCCGCCATCACCTACTACCAATGGGCCCAAAGCCGCGACCAATCTTATCGCAGTCAGATTTTCCTCCGCCAGCAACTCGCCTTTTGCCACGAACGCCTCGGCCAGAAAAGCAAAGCTCTGGATTATTACAACCAACTCCTCCGGTTATTCGAACTGCACCCGAACGATCTCACGCCGGCATTAACTCTCGTGAAACACACGACCCTTTTCCGTCAGAACAATTTACGCATCGAAATAAAGCAACTAAACAAAAGTAACTGACCCCTTAACCCCAACCTGATGAGCTTCCCCCCAGAAACGCTTCATCCTGGAACTAGCGACGGCCTGCCCGCGCTGGAGCAGGAGCTTCGTGCCCACCTCAATTTATGCGGCGAACTACTCGCCGTCGTGCAGCGCGAACATCAACAGCTCAAAACCGGCCACGTCGACGATCTCAACGCCTTGCTCCAAGCCCGCGAAGGCATGCTCGATCGCCTCACTCGCGCCCAGGAAACTCTCTTCGCCCACAAGGAAACGTGGATGGCACTCAACCCCGCCCAACGCGAAAAGCACCCGGCCATCTCCGCGCTCATCCGGCAGGACCTCGATCTCATTATGAAAATCGTCTCACTCGATCGCGAAAACGAGCAGCTCCTCCTCCGCCACAAACTCGTGCCCGCAAATCATCTCCCCCCCGCCCAGCGCCAAAACCCCAACCTCATCGCGCAGATGTACAAAAAACAACCGTAGTTTATGTCCATCGAGAAAGTCATCATGGTCGCCAAGGAGGAATTCCTCCGCAAACAGGTTTCGCAATACCTGCGTAAAAAGCGCATCGACGTCGCCGAGTGCAGCACCATTCAAGAAGCCCACGACTTCATGGGCAAAGGCAATTTCGACCTAATGCTGCTGGACCAATCACTGCCCGATGGCGAAGGCGCCGAGTTTTTGGAGGAGGTCAACCTCCGCCCCGCCAAGCCGATGGTGGTAATGATGGGTGCCGAAGGCTCCGTGGATCTCGCCGTGCAATGCATGGCCAAGGGCGCGTTCGATTATTTACTCAAACCGTTTTCCAATGAGCAGGTGGAAATCATTTTGCGCAAGGCCGAGCAGTTCGCGCAGGTGCTCAATGTAAATCAATTTCTAACCAGTCAGGAAGCCGAGGATCCCGAAAACGAAATCCTCGGCGAAAGCGATGCCACAAACCAACTCCGCAAGCTCATCCGGCGCGTCGCCCAAACCAACGCCACCGTGCTCATCCAGGGCGAAAACGGCACCGGCAAGGAACTCGTGGCCCACGCGATGCACCGCAACTCCTCGCGCAAGGACGGCCCGTTCATCAAACTCAACTGCGCCGCGCTGCCGGAGAACCTCGTGGAAAGCGAACTCTTCGGTCACGAAAAAGGATCCTTCACTGGCGCCACCAACAAACGCGAAGGCCGCTTCGAGCTGGCCCACGGCGGCACAATTTTCCTCGATGAAATCAGCGAACTCTCCCTGCCGCTCCAAAGCAAACTACTGCGCGTTTTGCAGGAACGCGAATTCGAACGCGTGGGCGGCAACCGCACCATCAAGGTGGACGTGCGCGTGGTCGCCGCCACTAACCGCAAGCTCGAGCAAAGCGTGGAGAAAAATGAATTCCGACAGGATCTTTATTTCCGATTGAACGTGGTGCCCGTGCACGTGCCCGCGCTGCGCGAACGCGATGGCGATGTGCCGCTGTTGGCCGAAGCGTTTTGCCAGCGCTTCATCCGCAACCACGGCGTGCCGGTGAAAGGGCTCACCCCCGAATCTCTCACCGCACTCCAAGGGCACGATTGGCCGGGCAACATTCGCGAATTACAAAACGTCCTCGAACGCGCAGTGATTCTCTGCGGCGAAGACGGCTACATCCATCCCGAACAA
>CAUZWB010000439.1:0-2568 GCA_963583525.1 Verrucomicrobiia bacterium
CGCATCGCCGCCATCGGCCCCGCCACCGCCGCCAAGCTTAAGGCGTTGCATTTGAAAATTGATTTGATGCCCGAAGATTACACCGCCACCGGCGTCGCCAAGGCATTTGCTGACAGCGAAGATTTCGCCATCGAAAATGAAAGCATCTGTCTCCTCCGCGCCGAAGTCGCCAATCCTGAACTGCCCAAGGCGTTGGGAGATTTAGGTGCCATCGTCGATGACATTCCTGTTTACAAGACCGTCCCCGAAACCGAAGACCGCACCGGCGCCGTCGCGCGATTGGAAGCGGAAGGTGCTGACTGGATCACCTTCACCAGTAGCTCCACCGTGGAAAATTTCGACGCTCGATTTGGACTCAAAGAAACCCTCAAGCAACACGCAATGCAACCCATCAGCATCGGCCCCGAAACCACCAAAACCCTCAAAGCCCTCGGCACTCCTCCCATCGTCGAGGCCAAGCCGCACACCATCGACGGCGTGATTGAGGCGCTTTTGTCAAAAGCCAGCTAAACGTCGAAGCGTTTCAGCAACACTTCAAATTCTACCCGTTGCACTTGTTGCAGCAGCGAATACTCCTCACTGCCCGCCCGCGCGTCACTCACCGCATCCACCATCGCGGCAGCATCCCATTCCGCGCCCGCCAAATTTCCAAGCGATGTCCCCGCCACCAACGGCGTCATGCGTTTCAATATTTCAGGATAACTCGGATGCGACCCCACGCGGTTGAGCCAATATTTGGCATTCGAATAATCCGGCTCGCGGCGGTGCATTATCCCGTGCAGAAAACTGCCGTCGGGGCTGGAAATATCCTGCGATAAATTGTGTGATTCATCCAAGTGATCGTGCCACAAAAGCGCTGTGCTTTGTATGAGCGCAGATTCCCGATCCACCACCTCCATCACTGCCTCAGCCGACATCGCACTGTCACGACGTTCGGGACCGAGGCCTGCGAGGTTTGCAAAATCAAAGACCGGTTTCAGATTTTCCCGCATTGAATTTATTGAGCGTCCATCACTTCGTGATACGCGAGGTGCAGCTCGTGAATGAGCGGCGATACCGCGAGATCGTGACCGTCCAGCAAACCGACCGGTTGAATCTCGCTTACGCTGTTAGTGAGAAACACGCCGTCGGCCGTGTACAAATCGCGCGGCACGGCGTTGAGCTGATGCGTGGGCAAGCCGATGGACGCCGCCAGCTCGAGCACCATCCCGCGCGTGATGCCGGAGAGACAACCGCTCTGCAGTGGCGGTGTGATGATTTCGCTGTTCTTAATCCAAAATAAATTACTGCTCGTGGCCTCGGTGACGTTGCCCTCGCGGTTGGTGAGCAGCGCGTCATCGGCACCGGCCACTTCCGCCTCGCGCGTGGCGAGGATGTGCGGGATTTTATTGGTGGTCTTCACGGTGGACATCGGATCGTGATCGCTCAGCACTTGCGTGGCCGTGATGAGTTTTCGGTGCCTTGCCGTATCGGGGTCAATGGACGGCGCTTCGTGCAGGCTCATCAGCACGGTGGGATCATAATTTCCGGAGGGCGAGTAGCCGCGTTTGCCAGCGCCGCGGGTCACGTGAATGCGCAACACGGCGTTGGTGGAATTGTTTTTGGCAATCAACGCTGTGGCGTGCTGAAGTAATTCGCCAAAATCATAACGCTCGCCAATGTGTAGCGTGCCCATTCCATGTTGGAGCCGACCAATATGGCGGTCGATTAGGAATGGTTTGCCATTGTTCACGCGGAGCGTTTCGAAGATGCCATCGCCATACAGGAAGCCGCGATCGAAGACAGAAACCTTCGCCTCCTCCTCAGGGAGGAACTGGCCGTTGAGGAAGACAATCACGCGCGCAGTGTGCGCAACGCTTGGGCTTTTGTAAAACTCTTTGCTCGCCTTACGTCAACCACTCGGGGATGACCTTGCCCGCGACATCGGTGAGGCGGTAATCCCGACCTTGGAATCGGTAAGTTAATCGCGTGTGGTCGATGCCAAATTGGTGAAGCATTGTGGCGTGAAGATCGTTGGGGTGCACGGGGTTTTCGGTGATGGCCCACCCGATTTCGTCGGTGGCACCGTAAACCTGCCCGCCCTTGAGCCCACCACCGGCCATGGCCATTGAGAAACAGAAGGGATGATGATCGCGACCCGTGCCAGCGGTGCGGCCATTGCGGTTTTCGCCCAGCGGCGTGCGACCAAATTCTGCGCTCCATGATACCATTGTGCTGTCGAGCATCCCGCGTTGTTTGAGGTCCTTGATGAGTGCGGCGATGGGTTGATCCACCGCACCGGCGTTGAACTTCAGTTCGGGGTCCAGATTGCTGTGGTGATCCCACGAGGCGTAGACGATGTTGATGAAGCGCACGCCGCGCTCCACAAGCCGCCGCGCGAGCAGGCAGTTGCGCGCAAAATCCTGATAGGTGTTACCCAGTTGACCTCGTCCGCCGCCTTTTGGCTCGGCGCGATTTAGCCCGTAGGCTTTTTTGGTGGCGGCGGTTTCCTTGGAAAGATCAATCAACTCCGGCGCGGCCGTTTGCATTCGGCTGGCCAATTCATAGCTCGCAATACGACTGGCGATT
>CAUZWB010000440.1:0-2561 GCA_963583525.1 Verrucomicrobiia bacterium
TTACGAAGCGGGAACCGGCGCATCCACCGGTTCGTTTTCGGTGGCCGGTTCGGGGCTCAGCCGGTACACGGCTTGGAGGTCGCTGAAGCCCTTGATTTCCATCGGCGGCAAGGGCTCGGCAGTGCGCCCTTCGCGGGCGGCTTCGCAGGTGGCTTCATCGACCAAAATATCCATCGGACTGGCCACTGTACAAAGGCGGCTGGCGAGGTTGGCGCCTTGGCCGATGACCGTGAAGTTTAGCCGATCCTCCGAGCCCATAAAGCCGGCGAGCATTTCGCCCGTGGCGATGCCGATGCCCACGCTGATGTCCTGCCCGCGCAGCATGTTTAGCACTTTGCGTTCCTGCAACATATGCCGCGCACAGGCCACAGCGCGCTCGGGCGCGGTGGAGTCTTTGCCGGTGGCACCGAAAACGGCCATGATCATATCACCCACAAATTTATCCACCATGCCGCCGTGCTCGTGGATGACCCACGTCATCGCGGTCATATGCTCGTTGAGCAGCGAAACAATCTCCTCGGGCGGCATGTGCTGGGTTAGCTCGGTGTATTTCCGAATGTCGCAAAAGAGCACCGTCATCCCGTGCGTTTCACCGCCGAGCGCCACATTGCCTTCGAGCAACCGATCAGCCACTTCCTTATCCGCCACTTTTTTCAACAAATCCCGATATTTGTTCTTTAACGCTAACTCTTGCGCTGTTTCGTTGAAAGCATGGGCTAATTTGCCAAATTCATCGTTACTGCGCACAGGAATGCGCACGTCATAATCGCCTTCGCGCAGGCGCATGGTGGCTTTGTAAAGGCGGCGCAGTGGCTTAAAGAGGCCTAATGAAATGAGCCAGCTCAAGGCCATGGTGGCTAGGCCCATGAGGCCGCCGAGCAGTAAAATTTCGTCGCGCAATTCCGCGCGCATCGCCAGCGGCGCGGCCCAGGAATAGAGGCCGATTTTGTAGGCGGTGGGTAATCCGCCGGTGGTGCCGGCGTCATTTTTCATGGGCGAATAAAAAACGCGGTATGGCACGCCGTTGAGGTTGACGAGGTCGATGCGGTTTTCCGGTTGCTCGTTGCTCACGTTGTGCCGCAGCCAAGTGGTGAGAGGCGCGGTCGCTTCGTCGGGAATGGCGCGGGTGTGCAGATGGCCGTCCACCCACATGCCGGTCATGAGATCGCTGATGTCACTGAGCGTTTGTTCGCCGCGGGTGTTGAGCGGGAAGCCGAGCACCAATGTGCCCACTTTGCGTCTGCCGCCCGCTTGCAGGACGGGGGTGCACACCAGCTCGATGAGGCCGCCTTCGCCGTCTTCCTCCAGCGCGAGATAGCCAACGCCCTGTTTATCAAGCGCGACCAAATCGGGCACAAACTCCTCTAGGCGTTCGCGGAATTGGCGACGGTTTGCGTTGTCGAAAAACCCTCCAAACCGCGCCTCGGGCAGGAGTAATTCGCCCTGTTCACCGAGGAAAACGAGGAATGAAGCGGTGATCGTCTGCGCCTGTTCGCGGCCGTCGATGCCCATTTTGTGGCGGAGGCCGGGGGGCACTTCGGCGTTGGCGGCGTTGGAAGCCGCTGCCCGCGGGCGGGCGGTGGGGGCTAGATTGCTGACGCGCTGGATTCCGGCGGAAAAGCCGCGCAATTGATCCGCAATGCCGCGACGGGTTTCGGCCACGGCGCGATCATAAATCTCGGCCATCATTCCCGGCTTTTTTTCTAACACAGTGCGCAGGGGTGAGGGCGCGAAGGACTTGCGCCCGCCGCGGAGGGGATCATCAAGTTGGGCGGCGAATTGGTTGATGGCGCCGCGCATTTGGCGGCTCATGGCGAGGCGGGCGGCGGTGTTTTCTTCCGTCTCCATTTCCTCGGCCAGTTTGCGAAATTCCTCAGCCAACATCCGCTGTAGCTGGTGCCGGGCGAGCTGATAGAGGCGCGTGGTTTCGCGGCCTTCCAGCGCGGATTGCACCTGCGGGCGCGCGGCGAAATCCATTGCTTTTTGGCGCACCACGCCCAGCCGCGCCTCCTGTTCGCGCGGCAAATACGTGAGCTGTTCGTTCACACGATTGCGGAAAAGCTGGTCATGCGCCGCCTCCACGCGCCGCAGCGACACGCGCAGCATTACCGCGGTGCACAGTGCCACCACCGTCAGCATGGCCAGCAGCAGCTTGATTCTAAATCCTAGTCGAAACATCGTTTATGAGACACCTTTTGTGGCCAACTCTTTGGCTCAAATTACTTTTACTCGTTTGTGTACACCAATAGAGACGCAAATAATGGCCGAAAGGATTCAAAAAATCCGCATTTTCACACGCCATCACCCGCCTCTTTCCAGCCCATTAAAGCGAGACACTGCCCGAAAAATGGCTGCCCATCGAGTCCGGATTTTGTCATTTTCTAGTAATCCTGATCCACCCCCCGATTTTCCCCGCTGAAAATTGGACGGCCTCGAAGGTCATTCCCCCATAAAATCCTTGTTTTGTGTGCTCAACAAAGTTTTCCACACTGTGCGTGAATTTTGGGACAATTGCGGAAAATCCACGCCTCTCATCCCCTCACAATCCCGGTTAAATTCAT
>CAUZWB010000441.1:0-2555 GCA_963583525.1 Verrucomicrobiia bacterium
GCCGGCGGGATCTTGGCGCGAACCAAACACGTTGAAATAACGCAGCCCAACCAATTCCTGTCCGTAACCGCTACCAAAAACTTGCGCGTACAATTCGTCCACCATTTTGCTGACGGCATACGGCGAAAGCAGCGTGCCGGTGATCGCTTCCACTTTTGGCGAAGATTTTACGTCGCCATAAACTGAACTGCTAGAGGCATACACCACCCGCCGCGCCTTCGCTTTGCGGGCGGCTTGCAACACGTTTAAAAAACCGGTGGTGTTCGGCGCATGCGTGCCGAGTGGATCGGCGAAGGAACGCGGCACGGAGCCGAGTGCAGCTTGGTGCAAAACAAATTCTGCGCCGCGACACGCACGCGCGCAGTCCTTGGCGTCAGTGATGTCGCCCTCAATAAACCGAAAGGCGCGGCGTTGGGCGGGGGTGACGTTGGCCCGCACATCGTCGAGGTTGGCGGCGTGGCCGGTGGAAAAATTGTCCATGCCAACCACACGTTGGTTAAGGCGCAGGAGGGTTTCCACCAAGTGTGAACCAATGAACCCCGCCGCGCCGGTGACGAGCCATTTGCGCGGACGGCGCTTAAGGGCGCGCTGGAGTTTTTCGTAGGCAGTCATTTGATGAGCCGTTCGAGCAACGGCAAAAATTGCTTGGCTCGTTTTTGTAATTTTGTGAGACGCGCAAGGCGTTCTTTAATGAGCGCGTATTCCCCGGGACTGAGGTCGCCCTTTTCGTCGGCCAACGTTTCCGATACGTCCGTAAGTCGGCGATCAGCATTTTGAGCGCGCATCTTAAAAATTTGATCGTACGCCGTGCGCACCATATCGCCCAATTCCAGAACCGCCTCGAAATAATCTTTCCGCTCTTCCTGCAGCCACACTTTGCGAAGGAAGCCCAATGCCAGCAGCTGCCGCGTGCCGGTACTCACGCTGCCTTTGCTGATGGAAAGTGCCTCGCCAATTTCCGGGGCCGACATCGGCGCGGGCGCCAGATAAAGCAGCCCATAAATTTCACCAACCGAACGCGGGAAACTCAGCGACTGCGCCATTCGGCCAAAAATATCCACCAATTCCAACCGCACGCGGGGCAGCGGTTTGGGTTTTGTTTTTTCTGGAATCTCCTGTTCGGCAATCGCCATTTGAAGGGAAAAGAACCGGCTCGCGGTTAATTGGGGCTGAAAGATAGTCGCCTTGCGGGGACGCTTCGCGCCGGTCAATTCGCAAAAACACGCTGAAAAAGCGACCTCTCGCAACCCAACCCAGCCAAAAAACCTGTTTTTAAGTTTGTTCAATTCAAATTGAACAAACCGAACTGCTGAAAATTAGTAAATCAAACCCCTCTTGGCAAGGGGTTTTTATCCCCCGATTCCTCTTTTTTATACCAACTCTAAGTCCTCCACCGACACGTTTACCGCGGCGGCTTGGCCGATGAAGTCTAGCCGCAGCAGCGCCGTGGACGGGCCGTGCCGATCTTCCACCCACGCCTCAAGCCCCGCGAGCGGGCCGCGCTGGATGAGCACCCGCGTGCCCACGCCGATAATGGGCACAAGCCACACGTCCTCCATCGTTTCGAGCGCCTGCAAAATACCGCCGAGCTGCGCTTCAAATTCCTCTTGATCCGGTGGCACCAGCAAGTTTGCCACGTAATCGCTTTGCATCACCTCGCGTTTGCCTTGGATGGGCAAGCGCAAAAAAACATAGCCGGGGAAGAGCGGTTTATGAAACGTCACTTCCTTGCCGCGATATTTGCGCACACTGGCGTAGGTGGGCAGTTCGCAGGCGTGGCCCTCGCGGCCGCACCACGCCACCAGTTTTTTTTCGCAACGCGGGCGCGTGTGGGCCACGTACCACGGGTGGGGTTGCGTTTCCATTGGCTCCATCAGCTCCATTGACCAAACCGCGGTGGGTTTTCCTCCTGCCGGATGATGCGCACCCGACCCAAGGCTGGGAAGCTTCAAAGCGGGAAGTTATCCACCGCGCGCGCGGTGAATAGCTGAGAGTGGACGCCGCGCCGCGCCGCGCGCATGATGCCGCGAAGATTGTCATGGCAAGACGTTCCAAGCAAAAACGCAAGGGAGTAACGGGGGGAAAGGCGGCGCCGACACAATCGGCTTCCGAGCCCGAGCCAACCGATTTGCGCGAAGAAGTTATCGAAGTGCCGCCGGTAACCGAATGCATCCGGCCCGAACGCAGCGCGGGAAATCGATTGATCACCTGGATAATGCGTGTTAAATCCAAACATAGCATAGGTGATGAGACCAATGGAAATAATGAAAAGGTTCTTGAACAAGATGTTCACGGTGTTCTTCGTTGGGCAAGCCGGGCGTTGCTGCTGCTCGCCATCCTCATTGCGTGGGGCGCGGGCGCGTTGCTGCGCGCCGAATGGGTGCGCAATGCCGACAAGCCGGAGCACGCGGATTACAAATGGCAAGACGGCTATCTGCTCACCACGCATGACAGCTTTTTCTACGCTTCGGTCATCGAACAAGGCACGGCCGCCCAGCCGGATCAACTGGTGCAGCACGCCGATATTTATCATCAGGGCCTGTTCACTTTGCTGG
>CAUZWB010000442.1:0-2554 GCA_963583525.1 Verrucomicrobiia bacterium
ATCCTTAAAGCCCCGCTATTGCACGCCAAGGAGCTCAATGTCGGCGGCGGCCTCTTCGGCTACAAACAAATCAACGCCGAAGATTTTTTCGAAGATCTCCCCGAAACCAGCCAGCCCGCCCAGCCGGTGGAGCCGAAACCAACCACCGCCCAAAAAGCGCCGCCCACCAAAGGGGGTCAATCCGGCAAAGGTCGGCCCGGCGGTGGTTCCGGCCGATCCAGTGAACCGCCTGCCGAGCTTAACCTCTCCGCCGAGCAGAAAACCCAATGGGCCGCCGCTACAAAGAAGATGGCTGATAAAATGGCCGCCATGCGATCGAGCGGCGATTGGGGTGGGGTCGGCGCATTGCGCACGGATTTCCAGGCGGATCTCGGGAAATTTTTAACCAAGGAACAGCTCGCCAAATACACCGAGTTGCGCGGCAACCGTCCCGGCGGCGGCAACCGTCCCGGCGGCGGAGGGCGCGGCGGCGAATGATGCAGCGCTTCCAAGGCGGCGGTGGCGGCGGCAGTGGCAATTAATTTTTAAATATTCGAGCATGGAACCCAACTCAAACGGCAATAGCAACCCCAACGGTGCCTCCATCATTCGCATCGAGGGGATGACGAAGATTTACGACCTCGGCGAGGTGAAGGTGCCGGCATTGGCGGGGGTGGACATCAACATCAAGGAAGGCAGCTACGTCGCCATCATGGGGCCTTCCGGCTCAGGCAAATCCACCATGCTCAATATCCTTGGATGCCTTGATCGACCCACTGACGGTCAATATTTTCTCGGCGAACAGGATGTATCGCTGATGAGCGACAGTGCCCTCTCCGAAGTGCGCGGCCAGCGCATCGGGTTTATTTTCCAATCGTACAATCTCATCCCGCAGCTGGACGTGGTGGAGAATATTCACGTACCGCTTTTTTATCAGGGCAAACAACTCTCCGCCCATCGCGAACATTGCGAGAAACTGGCCCGGCTCGTGGGCCTTGGAGATCGGTTGGACCACCGGCCGCTGCAACTTTCCGGCGGCCAACAGCAGCGCGTGGCCGTGGCGCGGAGCTTGGTGAATGATCCGTTGATGATTCTGGCCGATGAACCCACCGGCAATCTTGATTCCAAAACCGGCCAGGAAATCCTTGCCCTGCTCGACACCCTCCACGCGAAGGGCAAAACCATCGTGGTCGTTACCCACGGGCAGGACGTGGCCGATCGTGCCGATCGCGTCATCCACCTCAAGGACGGCCTTGTGGACCGCGATGTGACCAACGCGCACCACTGACATGTTTGTATTTCGCTCCATCATCCAAGGCATCAAAAGCCTGATGCTCTATCCGCTGCGCTCAATGCTCACGATGCTGGGCATCATCTTTGGCGTGTGTTCGGTAATCGCGATGCTGGCCATTGGTGAGGGCCAAAAACAAAAGGCAGAGGAGGAAATTAAAAAACTTGGCGCCATCAACATCATTATCACCAGCCAGAAACCCATCGCGCAGGAAGTGCAGGGTCAGCGCACGGGGTTTGTGGCCAAGTACGGCGTGAAATATGATGACGCCGCGCGCATTGCCGATCTTCGCGATGCCGGCGTCATTCGGGTGTTGCCCGAGAAAATCCGGAGAGAAGACGTGGCCTTCGATCGGTTTGTGAAAAAGGACCGAGCCATTTACGGCACGACTCCATACTTTTTAGAGTTTAGCCAAGCCGAAGTGGTGATGGGGCGCTTTCTCAGCGAGGAGGACGAGATGACCAAGAACAATGTGTGTGTCATCTCCACCACGTTGGCCTCGGAATTGTTTGCGTACCAAAATCCGCTCACCAATGAAATCAAAGTGGGGAAATATTATTATCGGGTGGTGGGCCTCGTACGCACGCCGGCGGATTTATTGCGCGATATCAAGGAGCAAAAGCAACGCGTACTGGACGAGGCTGCGTTGCGCGAGGCTGCAGATCGGTTGGAGGAAGATTTGGTCGCGCAGCAAAAAATCATCGATCAACGCCGGGACATGCTGAAGACCGGCACCGCCAAGGAACGGATGGTGGGCGAAGTGATCGCGCTTGAGGATTCCATCGACAACTCAGAAATTTTGGAGCTCAACAAGCTGCCGCCCATCGTGTTTCAGGAACGCCTGGATAATCAGGACACCCCGGAATCCAAATGGTTTGCCGATCAATCCGGCCAGGAATTTTTCGTGACCCCCAACAACTGGGTGTACGCCTACGAAAGCGGCAACGCCAAACTCGCCGGCCACCTCGGCCACGGACGCGTGATGCGCATGGCGATGTCGGCGGATATGGGCAATCAGGAAAGCAACCTCGGCAAGGCCACCGAGTTTTATGGCGACGTGTACGTTCCCTTTCACACGTTGCGACAGGATTATGGAGACCGCGAATTCAAGCGCCAATCCGGCGGCATCTCCGCCAAGGAAGTGCAGATTGATCGGTTGCGCGTGCAGTTCGATCACATGAGCCACGTGATCCCCGGCGCCAGAATGCTCGAGCGCACCATGCGTTACGAGCACAAGGACATCGAGGACTTCGTCATCCGCGTGCCGCTTGATGAGCTAGCCAC
>CAUZWB010000443.1:0-2554 GCA_963583525.1 Verrucomicrobiia bacterium
GGCGACGGGTCGTTCGGCAGCAACTGCTTGCTCGCGCGCCGCTTGGCCGAGCGTGGTGTGCGGTTCATCCAGCTTTATCATCGCGGCTGGGATCACCACAACGGCATTGTCAACTTCATGAAAAACCACTGCTGCCCGTCCGTGGATCAAGCCATCGCCGGACTCATCACCGACCTCAAGCGGCGTGGACTGTTCAAGGACACTCTCATCGTATGGGGCGGCGAATTCGGCCGCACGCCAATGGCGCAAACCAGCAAAGGCAGCGCCGGTCGCGATCATCATATGAAAGGCTTCAGCCTTTGGCTCGCCGGCGGCGGTGTCAAAGGCGGCGTCACCCACGGCACGACTGACGACCTCGGCTACAACGCCGAGCAAAACCGCACCCACGTCAACGACCTCCACGCAACGTTGCTGCATCTACTCGGCATCGACCACACCCGCCTAACCACACGCTTCCAAGGACGTGACTTTCGCCTCACCGATGTAGCTGGAAAATTGATTAAGCCTGTGCTATCTTAGTATTTATGACTCATGTTATCCTTTGCGGAGATTCCATTTTTGACAACAGTCCTTATGTTCAGCCGGATGAACCAGACGTCACCACACAGGTCAACGCTCTTTTACCTGAAGACTCCAAGGCCACAAGATTAGCTGTTGACGGCGATGTTACTGAAAACATCTACCGGCAATTGCAATCCCTGCCCAATGATGCGACCCATCTTTTCATCAGTGTGGGTGGAAATGATGCCCTAGGCGGCATAAACGTTTTTTCTGAACCAGTTGCCAATGTTGGAGAGGCTCTCATTTATGTTAACACCATGCGAAATCAGTTTGAGACCCGGTACAAGAAAATGCTTCAACATGCCTTGTCACAACAATTGCCTCTAACTATTTGCAGCGTCTACTACCCGCGGTTCCATTCACAAAATCTGGAACGAGTGTTTCCGGATAACAACGGTGTGAACGGGGAAACATTTCAACAAATGGCCATGGCGGCATTGGCAAATTTTAATGACGCAATTTTTCGGCAGGCATTTCAGCTAAAGGTACCATTAATAGATTTGAGAGTCCTCTGCGATGAGGATGCGGATTTCGCTAATCCTATTGAGCCATCTGCTGTTGGTGGACAAAAAATCGCCCGAGCAATTGTTGATATGCTCGACTCGAGTGAAGGTTCCGCAAATAAGATAACTGTTTACGCTTGAGCTGCAACATTCCCGCCCAGCGCGTGCATGGCGATGCCGGCGGCGACGCTTGCATTTAGGGAATTCACTCGGCCGAATTGTTGGATACCGATGGTGTGGTCGGCCATGTTCAAAATAAATTGGCCGACGGATTTATCTTCGCCGCCGATGACGAGGAGGAGTTTTTCCGGCGCGGCGGTCCGCACGGTCTCGAGGGTGGCGGTGCCGTTCATATCGAGTGCGGCGATTTGGTAGCCTTCCTCGGCGGCTTTGCGGGCGTATTGGTTGGCGGAAAATTGCCGCGCGATTTGCATGAACTCGGTGGCACCGGCGGAGACTTTCACGATGGAAGGATACACCTCGGGCACGCCGCGGTTGGGTAGGCACACGCCGTTGAAGCCAAACACCTCGGCGCTGCGCAGAATGGCGCCGACGTTTTGCGGGTCCTCAATGTTATCGAGCAACAGCAACCGTGGATGCGCCAGCAAATCCTCGAAGGGGGTGTACGGGTAGACCGAAGTATTCAGCACCACTCCTTGATGATCGCGACTGGTGGAGAGCTGGATGAGCCGGCCTTTTTCCACCCACTCAATGCGCACGGAATTTTGCTCGAGCAGGCGCACGAGCTTTTGGGTGCGCGGCTTGTCGCGGGCGGATTGGTTCAGCCACGCGCCGTACACCTTGCGCCGCTGCGCACGCAGCACCTCGAAGGCGGGGTTGATGCCATAAATATATTCGCGGGTCGCCTTGGCCATGGGCGGGGAGACTAGGGCACGGCGCGGCGCGGGGCACGAAAAAACCCCGCGGCTTACGCCACGGGGCTGATTGAGAGAAGCAACTCGAGTTACTTTTCCTTCGATTCGGTCAGCTTAGCCACGGTGAGCTTGTCGCCGTCGAGCTTGCCGGTCACCTTCACAGCCACCGAGGAATTCGGTTTGCAAATGCGGCCGTGCTTAACGGATTTCGCAGCTTTACCGGTCAGGAAAACAATCGCTTCCTTGCCGTCCTTGCCTTTGTACACGAGCGCGGGGCCACATTTTGAGGCCTTTTTCAGCGTGCATTTTTGGCACTGGATTTTGCCTTCGAGGGTTGTCTCACCGGCGAACGCGACAGTCGCGCTCAGCCCGAGAGCCAATGCAGTCATTTTGAGGTATTTCATAGCTATGTGTTTTTTTAACGCAATAATAGTCCTAGGAGCGTTAAATCCTTGGACGCACCGAGCCTAGGGGTTAATTCAATGAAAGCAAGCCCTGTGGTTGAAAATTGTGCCGAACCGATGCTGGAGTTCAGGCCAATTTCCAGTGGGCTTGGCGCAAAACGGCCATCGTGCTGGCGGCCATGCGCTCGTACCAAACGGTGAGCAGCGAGCC
>CAUZWB010000444.1:0-2544 GCA_963583525.1 Verrucomicrobiia bacterium
TTCCCGCCGGTGAGGTGAAAACCGCGTGCTTTGCCGTTCACAGGTACCACCATGCGAACTGGCAATCGGTAATCCTGCCCCGGCCATATTTCTCCGACATTGATGGTGATCAGTTTTTGTCGGGTAGCGATGTTGGGCCCTTTGACCGTTCGCCAATCCTGAAGGACTTTGATTTCGAGCGTGGCCGCATCGCGCATCGCATCCATGTCGAATACCTCCAAAGCTTGTGCGGGCGTCGACAGGACTTGAAAAAATCCGAGGAGATAGAGGAGGATCAGTTGTTTCATATTTCTTTAGATTACTGGGGCAAACGCGCGCGAAGTTGCTTGAGCAAGGCGGCTGCCTTTTCCGGTTGGGCTTCGGCGAGATTTTTGGTCTCACCGGCCGGTGAAGTGTGATCATACAACTCCAGCTGCCCACTCTTGTGAGCAATGAGGCGGCGGGTATCGGTGCGGATAGTTTGCACTCCGCGCTTATAGGCAAAAGCCGGATGGCCACTGGCGGTAGGATTCTTCAAGATTGGGACAAGTGATTGGCCATTGAGGCCAGCAGGCGCCTTGAGGTCAGCCAGTTCACAAATGGTGGGGAAGATATCCAAGGTCTCTACCATAGCGCGTGTAGCCTTTCCTGGATTTGCTAAACCTGAATGGGAAATGATCAGTGGCGAGCGCAGTGATTCCTCGAAGAGCGCATGCTTGCCCCAGATGGCATGTTCCCCCAAATGCCAGCCGTGGTCGCCCCAGAGTACGATGATGGTGTTCTCACGCAGCTTCAGTTCATCCAGCCGCGCCAGCAACCGACCCACCATTGCATCGGCATAGGTCACGCAGGCTGCGTAGTGTTTGCGCACTTCAACGGCAAATTCCGCATCGGTATTTGGATTACGTTTCCAACGGTTGTACTTCATGAACTCACCTGAACCATGCCACGTGGTCTTGCCCTCGGGCTTTTTTGGATGCGACGTGGCGGGTAGCTTTGCCTCACGGTAGGGTTTCATATATTTCGCCGGTGCACCAAAAGGCAGGTGCGGGCGAATGATGCCCACAGCAAGAAAGAAGGGTTTACCGCCCTTGGCCAAACCGTCCATCTGTTTCAAAGCTTCATTTGTTATGAGTCCATCAGGATATGCCGTATCCGGTCCGTCGAAGGCCTGGAAGACATCCATGTCCTTGGCGTTCTTTCGGATTTCACCATTGGCCAAGCCATGCATGACTCCTCGTGGATGCTGCCATGAGCCGGCGGGGAGCAAATGACGATCCCAAGCGCCGGGCATTTCCGGTTGCGCGGCGGCGTCCCAATCCGCCCCGCCGCGTCCGCCGGGATGATGCGATACTTTACCAACCGAAACCGTCGTGTACCCCTGCGCCCGAAACCACTCGGGAAAGCTCCGGCCCTTGATCGCCTCGCGCCGTTGAAAAAGCGCGCCATTGCTGGGCGGCCCATAAGTGCCCGTGAGCAACGTATAGCGCGATGCCCCGCAAGTGGGCGCCTGCACATAATGCCGATGAAACACCCGCCCGCGAGCGGCAAGCCCATCGATATTCGGCGAGTGAATGTAGTCCACCCCAAAACACTTCAACTCCGGCCGCAGATCATCGATGCAAATCAGGAGTACGTTCGGGCGTTTTTTTACGTCATTTGCCGTGCACATTAACGGGCAAAGCATCGCCAGAAGAATGATGAATTTATTCATGAGACGGACGCAGCGTAATGTCGCTGGTGCCGGACTGCCAGCCTGTATTAGCGCGCACTACTTTAGGCGATCAGCTCGGGGATGGCTTTGCCGTGGTCGACGATGGGAGTGGGCCGACCATTGAAATCTTTGATGGCGATCTTGTGGTATTCGATGCCGAGGTGCTGATAAATCGTTGCCAGAAAATCGCCGGGACTGTGCCGATGGGTGATGGAATCCTGGCCGAGTTTATCGGTGGAACCGATGAGCTGGCCGCCCTGTATGCCGCCGCCGGCCCAGATGTTGGAGAAGGCGCGCGGCCAGTGATCGCGTCCGGGTTGCTTGGTGCCGGCGGGCGCGCTGGCGTTGCCGACGCCGGTGCTGGGTTGGTAATTGACCTTCGGCGTGCGGCCGAATTCGCCGGTGACCACCACGAGCACGCGCTTAGCGAGGCCGCGCTGATAAATATCCTCGATGAGCGCGCTGACGGATTGGTCGTAGGCGTTGGCCCGAAATCGCATCGCATCGAATACGTGATGGTTGACGGCGTGATCGTCCCAATTATTTACGCGTCCGCACAACGGGCCGTTGAGTTGATTGGTGACAATCTCCACGCCCGATTCGATTAAGCGCCGCGAAAGCAAAAGTTGCTGACCCCAAGTATTGCGCCCGTAGCGGTCACGGGTGCGCTTGCTTTCTTTGCTGAGATCGAAGGCATCGCGCGCTTGGGGGTTGGTGAGCAGAGAAAGCGCCTGTTGCTCGAACTCATCCAAGGCGCCCGTTTCGCCTTCGCGATCGAAGGCGCGTTCAAGCGTGTCGAGGCGTTCACGCAAAGCGACGCGGCGACCGACGCGCTGCGATTCATTGGCGTC
>CAUZWB010000445.1:0-2540 GCA_963583525.1 Verrucomicrobiia bacterium
GCAGCGACAATTGGAAACTGCTCGTCAAGAAACCCCGCCGCGCCAACAACCGCCCGCCGCAAATCTTCCTCTTCGACTTGTCAAAAGACATTGGCGAAAAAAACAACCTCGCCGAAGCCAAGCCGGATGTGGTGAAAGCACTCCGCGCCCGCATGACCGCGCTCGACGCGGAGATCACCAAGAATGCCCGCCAGCCGTGGTTTAAAAATTGAGCGAATTTATTCTGACTCTTCGGCCGGTTCCGCCTTTGGCTCCCGGAAGAAGAGGGCAAAAATAATCAGGACGCCGACGGAGAGATAAGCGGGCACGGGCCAAATGTTGGCCCAGTCGTGAACTGTTTTCCCAGCGGCATTTACTATTTCGTTCATGGCCAAAACCTTGCCCGCGAGCATGGTGCCGACAAAGGCGCCGACGCCCCAAAGAATGAACGCGATGAAGCCTTGGCAAGCGGCGCGAATTTTTGGGTTGGCCTCGTCATCGACATAGAGCTGGCCGGCGATGAAGAGAAAATCGTAACAGACCCCGTGCATCAGGATGGCGCCGAAGATGAGCGGGGCCGTGAGGGTGCCAGCGTTGACGCTGCCGCCGAGGCAGAAGTAGCGCGCAGCCCAGGCGAGGATGCCGAGGAAGATGGTTTTCTTGTAGCCGAATTTCTTCAGCATGATGGGCAGGCAAAACATGAAGACGATGTCCGACACTTGTGCGAGGGTCATCTTGGCAGTGATGCTGGTCCAATTCAGCTCGGTGAGGTAGATGCTCATCATCACGAAATAAAAATAGAGCGGGATGCAGATGAGAAACATGCAGCCGATGAAAATGGCGAAGGAGGGTTTTTTCATTAGCGACAGCGCATCGAGGCCGAACAGTTCGCCGGCGCTGATGTTTTTGCCGGTCTTCTTCGGCGGCGTGTGCGGCAGCATCAGTGAGAAGAGCGCCAGCCCCATGGAGACGCCGCCGGCGAGATAAAATTGAAGAGAGGATTGCTCGCCATGTAGTAGCGAAAGCGTGACGCCGCCGCCAATCCAGCCTACCGCTGACCAGAGTTTCACGCGCGGGAACGCCGTCTTAGAATCCTTGAGGTGTGTGAGTGCGAGGGAGTTGCCGAGTGCCAGCGTCGGCGTGTACAGCGCGCAATACAAAATGAGTGTCGAGTAAAACGGCAGGAACGTCTGCAAGCTCGGGAGCAGGCACAGGACCGCGCCGCCGATCAACGAGAATACCGCGAGCAATTTCTCCGAGGCGAAATAGCGGTCGGCGAGCAGCCCGACGAGGAACGGCGAGATCATCGAGCCAATGGCAAACGCGCCGTATGCCGCGCCGACTTCCTGCCCACTGAACTTCAGCGTGTTAATGAGGTACGCGCCCATGCTCGCATACCAGCTGCCCCACACGAAATATTGCAGGAAGTTGAAAAACGACAGTTTGACTTTGAGTTCGGTTTGCATTGTGGCGGTCATCTAATCTTGTGCGACGGCTTGCCGGGGATGGCGGCACGAAGGCTGTGGAGGTGCGCGCCGCTGGTGATGTACAGCGTGCGCAGGTCCGGGCCGCCGAAGGTGCAGTTGGTGATGGTGTCGGTTGGGGTTTGGCGAAAGGCGAGGAGTTTGCCGGCGGGCGAAATCACGTGGATGCCCGGGCGCGTGTCGAGAGTCTCGCTGGTCTTGCGCGTCTTGTGTAGGCCGGCGGCGACGTAAAGGTTGCCCTCGGCGTCAATGCACATGCCGTCGCCGCTGCGCCCGGGATAAAAGTTGATGTGCGTGCGGCGATTGGAAAGCTGGCCGCCCTTGCCCAGGTCGAAAGCCAGAATGCTCCGACTGCGGTTTGCGTCCGGGTGCGCCTCGATGAGGTAGAGCGACTTGCCGTCGGGCGAGGCGACGATGCCGTTGGGCATGTGCACCTTCGGCCATGCGAGAGGTTGATGGAGTTTCTTCGTGGTGAGGTCGAGGCGGTAAACGGCGTTGGGATTTCCTTTCTTAAGGTCGGTCGTGCCGGGGCGGCTGGTGAAAAACAAACTGCCGCCGAACAACTCCAAGTCGTTCGGCGCGGCGAGCGGGAAGCCATTGAACTCGTTGGCCAACACCGTGATTTTCCCCGTGGCCATGTCCGTGCGCGTCACGCGCCCCGCCCCGCCCTCGCACGCCAGCAACCGCCCCTTCGCGTCAAAGAGCAGCCCGTTGGCCTTGTTCGACTGTTCGCGAAAGGTCGTCAGCTTTTTATCCCGCACCGACCACCGCAAAATTTTATCCATCGGCACATTTGTGAAAAACACATCGCCCCGCCCATCCACCGCCGGCCCCTCGGTGAACACTTTCTGGTCCTTCACCGTCGCCAGCGTCTTCACCGTGCCGAGAAATTTGCGACTGTTGAGCCCGGAGTATTGTTTGCGGATGCCCGCCGCGGCCGCGGAGGTGCTAATGGCGAAGGTGGCCAGAGTTCCACCGGAACCCTGCAGGAATTGCCGCCGGGAAAAGTTGCGTGTGGATTTCATCGTGCGTGCCCAAGGCTACTCCGTTCCCGCGCGGCGTCAAGACTGTCTGTGG
>CAUZWB010000446.1:0-2535 GCA_963583525.1 Verrucomicrobiia bacterium
TCCGGGCCGCGGCGGCGCCAGTCTTTGGTGAACACGCCGATGGCGGCTTTGATTTCTTCGTCGGTCAGGCCGCTGTAAATACCATCGCGGGTGATGATGCGTTTGTCGTTACTGAACGGGCTGACACCGAAAACGGAATTGCCGCAAAGCCACATCACGTTTGTCCCGTCGGCAATGGCTTTTTTGACGGCGTGATATTGGCGGACGTCCCAGTATTCGTCGTGGCCGATGCTGAGGAATGTTTTGCAGCGGGTGATTTGTGCGGCGTCAAGGCAGTCGCTGTTCGAGCAATAGCTGACGTCGTAGCCGTGTTTTTCCATCCAATAGGCGAGCGGATATTCCCATAGCAAAAACTCACCGGAGCCGTTGGAGAGCGGGCGCTCGAAAATCTGCGAATACTTCGCGTACGGCCGGTCGAAGCTCACGGACACATCCACCGCGTGCGCGCCGCGCGGGTCGGTGTAGAGGCTGTGGTTGTCGGGCCACTTGTTGTACGCTTGCCACGTATTGTCGCTGCATTGGAAAAGGAAATCGGCGGGGCGGTCGTCGCGCACGATGAAGATGACATAGCTTTGCCAGTACGGTTTGTCCTTGGCGTCCGGCACGGTGGTGAGGCGGCCGAGATAAATTCCGCTCGGCCAATCGGCAGGAATTTTCATGGTCACCGCCGGTTCCCATTTGCATTGGCGCAGTCGCTGTTCGCCCACCGGTGGGATGGGCTGCGGCTTGCCCTTGAGTGGGCCGAGGGTTTTCATCAGGCGCGCGCCGCGCCCGCCGTAATAGCCCATCCGAAAAATTTCCAGCGTGAACTGCGCCGCCGGCTCGGTGCTCACCATCACGTCGAGCGTTTCGCCGGCCTTCACGGATTGCCGCGAGCAATAGCCCTCGATGGCCGGCGTGCGATAGCCGACGGGCCGTACGCGCGTGAGTTGCCAATCACGCGCACCGGCGCGGGCATTTTCTTTTTGGATTAAATCCGGCTGTTGCGCGGGCGCGGCTCGGGCGAGTTTGGTAGCGGCGATTGCTGCGGCGGAGGTTTTTAAAAAATCACGGCGCGATGGGTTCATGGGCCAACGGTACGAGATTGGCCTTGGCTCACAACCAAAATATGCGATGCTGCTCGGCCGATGAAACCGGCGCTGTCTGCAATTGCCCTGCCCGAAACGCAACATCGTGCGTGGTGGCTGTGGCCCAATCTCCTAAGCCTGGATGCGCCCGTGGTGGCCTTGGTGTGGCAGGAGGTCTTCGCGGACGGGTTGGCGGTGGAACTCGGCTGGACACAGCGCGCATTGTTGGCGGTGTGCGCGTGGCTGGCGTACTGCGGTGACCGGCTGCTGGACGCTCGGCGGTTACCGGAAGGGCCGGTGGATTCCCCGCGGCACGCCTTTGCGCGCGATCATTCAAAGGCGTTGATGGTTGCGTGGTGCGTGGGCCTGGCGTTGGCGGCGGTGATGGCGTTGCAAATGTCCGCGCCCGAAATGTTGGCGGGTGCGGGCTTGCTCGCGGCGTTGGGCGCTTATTTTTTACTGCACCATTTGCAATCCTCCCGCGAGCGTGCGGGGCGCTGGAAGGAACTGATGGCGGGTGTGGGCTTCGCGTTGGGCGCACTTTTTTTTGTGGCGTTGAATTTGCAAATCGCGGTGCCCTTCGTTTGGGTTTCGTTTATGTTGGCGGCACTGGCTTGGGGTGGTTTGTGTGTGATGAATTGCTTGGTGATCGCCGGTTGGGATCGCGCAAGTGATGCTGCGATGAAGCAGCCTTCGCTGGCGCGGCGCTGGGCGGGGATGGAACGCGCATTGCCGATGATGGCGTTGGGTTTGGTGGGTTTGGTTTTGGGCGCGGCGGTGTTGGACGATCGGTGGTTGCCTTTGGCGCTGGCCCTGGCGGCGAGCGCGTTGATGTTGCTGGAACTGGCGCGCCGCCCGGAATTGTTTTCGGCCGAAGCCCGGCGGGTGTGGGCGGATGCGGTTTTGCTAACGCCGTTGCTGGTATTGATTTGAAAAATGGAACGGACGCAACAAATTGAAAGGGTTGCGCCTTCGATCTGCCGGCAAGATGCCAGCAGCACGTTTGATGCGCTGGCGCGGCCGTATCGATGGCTGGAATATGCGGCGTTTGGGCGGGGGTTGTTGCGGTGTCGGTTTGATTTATTGCCGTGGCTGGCGGATGCCAAGCGGGTGCTGACGGTGGGCGAGGGCGATGGCCGGTTTGTGGCGGAATTGGTGCGGCGATTTCCAAAGCTCCAAGTGGATTGCGTGGAGGCAAGCGCGGCAATGATTGCCCGCGCGCAAGCGCGTTTGCCCGCTGGAACAAAGGTGACATTTCATCACACGGATGCGCGTGAATTGGATTTTCCAAAGGCCGAATTTGATGCAGTGGTGACGTGTTTTTTTCTCGATTGTTTTTCTGAGAAAACGCTGGCTGATTTGATGCCTCGAATCGCGGCGAGCGTGCGCCCGGAGGGGCAATGGTTGGTGGCGGAATTCGGCCAACCCTCGCGCGGTTGGCCGGCGTGGCATGCGCGGGGATGGCTGG
>CAUZWB010000447.1:0-2519 GCA_963583525.1 Verrucomicrobiia bacterium
GCCGCTTATTCACGAGCTGCACCTCGCGTATCACGAAGTGATGGACGCTCAATAAATTCAATGCGGGAAAACCTGAAACCGGTCTTTGATTTTGCAAACCTCGCAGGCCTCGGCCCCGAACGTCGGGACCGTGCGATGTCGGCTGAGGCAGTGATGGCGGCGGTGGATGGGGAATATGCGCTCATCCAAAGCACAGCGATTTTGTGGCACGATCACTTGGATGAATCACACAATTTATCGCAGGATATTTCCAACGCCGACGGCAGTTTTCTGCACGGCATTATGCATCGACGCGAGCCGGATTATTCTAATGCGAAATATTGGTTCAACCGCGTGGGGTCGCATCCGAGTTACCCGGAAATTTTGAAACGCGTGACGTCGTTGGTGGCGGGGACAACGCTGGAATATTTGGCGGGCGCAGAATGGGATGCCACTGCAATGGTGGATGCGGTGAGTGACGCGCGAGCGGGCAGCGAAGAATATGAGATTCTGCAACAAGTGCAGCGGGTGGAGTTTGAAGTTTTTCTGGAAGGGTTTGGGGCTTAGCTGACTTTTGACAAGAGCGCTTCGACTACGCCTTCGATGGTGTGAGGGCTGGCTTCGATGGCGGGAGGGGTGCCGAGGGCTTTGAGGGTTTTGGTGGTTTCGGGGCCGATGCTGATGGGTTGCATTGCGTGTTGCTTGAGGGTTTCTTTGAGTCCAAATCGGGCGTCGAAATTTTCCACGGTGGAGCTACTGGTAAAGGTGATCCAGTCGGCACCTTCCGCTTCCAATCGCGCGACGGCACCGGTGCGGTCTTCGGTTTCGGGGACGGTCTTGTAAACGGGGATGTCATCGACGATGGCACCTAAATCTCCCAACGCCTTGGGTAGTTCAGGATTGGCGACTTCGGCGCGGAGGAGGCAGATGTTTTCGTTTTCAATGGTGAAATCTTCGCTGTCGGTAAATGCCTTGGCGACGCCGATGGCGGTGTAATCTTCGGGGATGAGGTCGACTTTCAAATGGAGCGCCTTGAGCTTGGCGGCGGTGGCGGGGCCGATTGCAGCGATGCGGCAACCACCGAGGTCACGGAGATCATCAAAGCCGCGCAGGAAGTATTTGAAAAATTGTTCCACACCGTTGGGGCTGGTGAAGACGAGCCATTGGTAAGAGCGGAGGCCGAGGAGGGCGTCGCGCAGCGGAAGTTTGTCGGTGGGTTCTTCGATGCGGATGGTCGGGATTTCGAGCACGTCCGCGCCCAGTTCGCTGAGGCGACTGGCGAGGGTGCTGGCTTGTTGGCGGGTGCGGGTGACGACGACGCGTTGGCCGAAGAGCGGGCGTTGCTCAAACCAATTCAACTCGGCACGGAGGTTGACGACGCTGCCTATGATGGTGACGGCGGGGGATTTGAAGTCGGCTTTTTCAACGGCGTCGGCAATGGAATCGAGTTGGCCGGTGAGGGTTTGGTGGCGGCCGGTGGTGCCCCAGCGGACAAGGGCCACGGGGGTATCAGCGGCTAGGCCGTTTTTTTGCAATTGATCGGCGATGTCGTGCAGGCGTTCGACACCCATTAGGACGATTTTTGTGCCGGGATTTTTTGCGAGGTTTTGCCAGTCGATGGCGCTTTCGCCGCCTTTCTCGGGGCGTTCGTGGCCGGTGATGACGGTGTAGCTGGAGCAATGGTCGCGATGGGTGACGGGGATTCCAGCGTACGCGGGGCCGGCCACGGCGGAGGAAATGCCGGGGACGATTTCGAATGGCACGCCGGCGGCGGCGAGCTCCTGCGCTTCTTCGCCGCCTCGGCCAAAGACGAATGGATCGCCGCCTTTGAGGCGAACTACGGTTTTGCCTTGGTTGGCTTTTTTAACGAGGAGGGCGTTCAGTTCGTTCTGAGGGATGGCGTGGTCGGCGGAGCGTTTGCCGGCGAAGATGATTTCGGCTTCGGCAGGGGCAAGCTTGAGGAGTGCGGGATTGCACAGGGCATCGTAGGCGACGACCTCGGCGCGGGCGAGTAGCTCGGCACCGCGCACGGTGAGCAGTCCGGCATCGCCGGGGCCTGCGCCGACTAAGTAGACGGTGGCGGGAGGTGTCATCGGGTGAGTTGTTTACGGGTTCGGGGGGCATGGGTCAAGGTTGGGGGGCTGTTGTGGATTGTTTTTTGTTTATGCAGGGATGGGCGGGCGATAGGGTCGGCGTTTGCCGGATGAATATTGTTTGTACATTTTTGGGGAAGACGAAGTCAGTAAGCGTGCCGCACACGCTGGTGACAATCGGGCGGAAGAGCTCGAAGGGGATGCCGGAGCTAGATTTGTCAGAGGACAAATCGGTAAGCCGGAAGCACGCGAAGATTTGGGAGGAGGAAGGGGAATACTGGATTGAGGATTTGGGGAGCCGCCTGGGGACGTGGGTGAATGGGCTGCGCCGAACGAAGATTAAAGTGAAGTTCGGGGACCGGATTACGGTGGGGAAAACGATGTTGCAGTTGATGCCTTCGAATGTGGGGGAGTTGGGTCAGGAGTAGTTTCTAAGTTGTCATCCAA